>CAMAYP010000005.1 GCA_945862415.1 Chryseobacterium gleum
GTCGCTTCAAAAGAAAGAAGATATGCTGAAAGATCTTGAAAAAGACCTCAACGAAAAACAAGCAGCCATTGATCTAACAACTGCTGAACTCGCCGAAAAACAGAAACGTCTCGGCGACCTGGAAAAACTGCTTGCCGACCAACAAGCAGCAAGCGAGGCATTGAAAAACAAAGTGCAAGCGGCCTTGCTCGGCTTCAAAGACAAGGGTCTTACCGTTAGTGAAAAAGACGGGAAAGTATATGTGAGCATGGAAGCCCAACTGCTGTTTGCAACCGGAAGCACGGTGGTTGACCCGAAGGGAAAAAAAGCGTTGATCGATTTGGCGAAAGCTATTGAAAACGACACCGACATGGAGGTGATCGTAGAAGGACATACCGATACTGACAAGCTCAACGCACCTGCATACCCGAAAGACAACTGGGACCTCAGTGTGTTGCGTGCAACAGAAGTAGTAAAAATTATTTTGGGCAATAGCAGCGTAAAACCGCAAATACTAACCGCAGCGGGTCGTGGTGAATTCTACCCCGTGGATGCCACCGATAAATCGAAGAACCGTCGCATTGAAATCATTCTGCAGCCGAAGCTGGACGAATTGTACAAACTCATTGAAGGCGAGCAGAACTAGCGAATGAGGGTCACAAAGCCCTGCACTATTTTTTCTTCACTCAACCCTCCGTCTTCCTCTATTACTTGATAGCGTATCAAGTAGGCATATACCTCAGAATCAACATATTCGTTTCCATCGCGGCGCTGGCCTAGCCAAGGCTTAGCGAGATCAAAGTTTTCGTAGAACATTTCACCCATGCGGTTATACAACTGCAAGTGATAGCTGACGATGTTCACGCCATACACAAACCAGGCATCGTTGATTCCGTCACCATCCGGTGTAAATGAGTTGGGCACATAGAGGGCCTCAATGCACTCCTGACGCACCGTTGTTTCAAACTCAGAAACACAGCCCTTATCGGTGGATATACTTACCGAATAATCCCCCGGCGCTTGCAAAATGAGTATTCGCGAAAGCGAGTCGTTGTTCCACACATAGAACGAACCGGGATTCTCGGCATCTAGGTAAAATGATTCACTGCTCGCTTCAAAGCAAAACTCGTATTCGGGTAAGAATGGCTGCACAGGCAATGGATTAAAGTCAACCTCCACCGTATCTCGTGAAGTACAATAACCGTTTGTTATTTCCACTTGATAGACGCCTGGGTCAATCACATAAATTTCGCGAGAAAGTTGGCCTGTATTCCACAGGTAGCTCAAACCGGGGTCCCCGGCTTGCAAGCGTATCTCCTCACCCACACAAGCCGATGTATCAGGCCCCAAATCAAGTTCAGGATAATCAAACACCTCAACGACTATTTCATCCTCAGAAGTACATCCGTCAGGCGCTTGCACCCAAACCGAATAAGTGCCTGATGCGTTCACCTCTATGGAAGACTCAGCAGAACCCGTGCTCCATTGCACTTCATATTCAGCGGGCCACGACACGCTTAGCGTTTGCGTTTCATCAATACACAAACCAATATCGGCACCCAAATCGGTCACCAACGGTGAAACTTCCAATACAATTGTAGCCGATGCCTCACATCCGGAAGCACTTCTCGCGGTAACCGTTAAGACGCCCGAATTTTCGGTTGCCAATTCTGTATTCTGAGCAGAAAAATCGCTTACCCAATCGGTTGGTGTCCAATCCCATTGAAGCGTTTCATTCAAGGTAGCTACAGCGCCAACAACGGTTCCGGTAGCTTCACACGTTTGCAGAAGATCGGGCGTTGCATTGACTGTAAATGAAGGTGTAACATCAATCACAATTTCTTGTTCTACTTCGCAACCCGATGACGCCTGAATAGCCAAACAAGTAAGCACGACATCCTGTTGTGGTGTCAACGAGACACTTGCTTCTGCAGAGCCCACAACACCCGGATCGCCGCTCCACTCAAACACCACTCCATCGGCTGAACCGGCAAGTGCCGCATTTATTTCCGCCGATTCTCCGGCGCACAAGGAATCTTCTGAGGCGCTGAGGACAAGTGAAAACAACGAGCCCAAGGTAACCGTAAGGCTACCGTGAGCCTCACAACCAAACTCGGACGTGGCGTCCACTTCGTAGGTTTCGGTCTGTTGCACATTCACCGTTGGGTTAAATGAAAAAGCCCCCTGCATGGAGACCGTGGGTGTCCAACTGAAATCATACAGCCCGGGCACGGTAGACGTAGCCGACAATTGAACATCTTGTGGATAGCAAATCACTATTTCTTCCGGCATGACCAATTCAAATGGCTGCCCCACCTCAACGAGCACCGAATCAACATAATCGCACCCGGTAGAAGGATCAATCGTTTCAACTTGATACCACGTTGTAACCGTTGGTGAAGCCACTACGCTGGTGCCAAAAGCAGCTGACAGGCTCGATTGTGGTGTCCAGGCGCAGCTAAAAGAAGATGTTGCGAGCTGACCTATATAGGCGTTCTCCAAAACCCAATTATCCAAATTGGCCGCATAAGAGCCGCTCTGTCTCCATCTCAATCGCGTGTTCGGATTGCAAGCAGCAAGAGGTAACGGCACTTCCAAAGCCACAAAATCGGGATAGGCCGATTCGTAAAATGTTTGTATGGTCACCCATGTACCACCGGCCACCGAGTATGCTAGCAACACATTATCTCCCGGTTCAGCGTCATCACAGGGCGCGCTGCCGTTAGCAATTTTCAGGGAAAAATAGACCGTTCCACCACCGGTTAAGTCAAGCGGTTGCGTTATTGCCTCCCGCGGAAAGCTATTATTGAAGTATAATCCGTTGCCTGTAATTGTGCCGCAAACATTGCTTTCGTCGCCTCCGGAAATACTCTCCCAATCGCCCCATGAAATAGCAGGGTCAAAATTGTCGCGCCAGATAACACGCTCGACTTCCACTTCAAGATCTGCTGTTTCGCCTGCACATACTTGATGCAAATCGTCTAGAACCGAAAAGCGGGCAACATCGCCCTGAGTAATGACCACGGTAGTAGTTGCAGACGTTTGAGCACAACCGGAAGGAGTCGTTAATGTTACGGTGTAATCTACGTTTTCCTCAGCCGTCACGGCAATGAGCGCAGGATCATCATTTACGTTTTCGCCTTGGGGCGACCAGTTATAAGTATACACGGCATTTGGCTGTGTAGTGACCGCTGAAAGCGTAACCGACTCAAACGAGCAAACACTTAATTGATCTTGAAGTATAGTAACCGGAATTGGATTGGGTGATTCTACGCTGTAATAAAATGTATCAACACAGCCTGAAAGATCATCGACAGCCCGCAACTCATATGCGGCATTTTCAATAGGGGCCGCAATCAAATAGTTGGAAGCAGTGGAAAGAAGCGCTGATGAATTATTGGCATAATACCATTGTGGCGAACTATAATTGGCGGGGACATTGAGTTCTACATCGTTCGAAGAGCAAATCGTTTGTGCCCACGTAATGGGTGGCGTATTGATATCAACTGCAAGACTCGACAAATAGCTGGTAGTAATGATCCCTTCATTAGCAATTCCATAGATAATCCCGGAAAATCCGGAAGGGCACTCAATTGTATGCTCTCCTGCGGATAAATCCAAGGTACAGGTCAGATAGTCGGCGCATGTGCCCGCTTGTGTAAACTGCCCCGCAGGCACCACAACACCATCGAGCCTGCACGTACCTAGCGCAGCCGGTGTAACAATCAAATTCACGAAGTGAGCATTCAGGACGGGTGAATCGGGTATGTGCACGTACGCGGATGCAACGTTATGATTGAGCGGATCGAGCACAACCATAGCAGGGTCACCATTTCCACCGCATGATATCCCCTGCATATACTGAACAACCGCTATCGGCTGATTCGCCAAAATGCAATGTGAATCGGTTTCACCGTTGTACTCAATAAACTCACCCGCCTGAAGGGATACCGCGTTGGTATTATCTATTGTGATAGCTGTGCCGTTAAGAGCGGCTATAATTCTATAGGAATATCTCGGTTCAGGAATTGACGCATAATCCGAGCTAATCTCGAAACCAAAAGGCGTTATGACATAATCTGTTCCCCACTTTTCCAAATCGTACAACTGCTCATACAGATGGTCGCATGCCAGTGCACAGTTGGCCGGCACATTTGCACAGCCCGCACCTGCGAATACAGCAAATGGTCTGCATTTGCCGCTTGCGGCCGTAGCGATTATCTGTGTACCCGATAAATCGTTGGTGCCCGAGGCCTCCATTCGGTAACATTGGCCTCTGTCGAGCTGCAACATAAATGGCACCCCGGCCATATTTCCTGCGCTCGTTGTTGTTGACGGCACAATTTGCATTTCCGTTCCATCCTGGGTCGCCACGATAAGCAATTCTGAACCATTATCGGCCAGCCCACCATATGATGCCGCAATATATTTTGTTCCCAAAAGACGTTCAGGCAAAACGCGGGTTGCATCGGCACTGCTTTGAGCATAGTTAAGGGCCTGAACCGTTACCGGCTGAGAACATTCAATGTGAATCGCTCTTCCCTCAACAAACTGATCGGTAACCACTTCAGCCAAATCATCAGGCACAGCTACTTCAATGCTCGATTGCGCATCTACATAAAACGTTTGACTCCATGATTGACCGGGAATTTCAATGATACCGGATGTTGCAACTTGAGCAGAAATAGTAACCAGCAATTGATCATCAGGTCCGTCGGTGGCATTGGCCATAAACCCTAACCAAAATGAAGTACCCGACGCAGGCAGCTGAGCCTTGGCCCCTTGAGGGAGCAAGCATAGGAAGGCAAATACAAAAAAAATCCCGAGAAATCTCATGATTCGAGGGTTTTCAGATAGTCCAGCAATGGACTCAAAGGTATGAATATTAAGACTATTCAACAGTCGAAACGTTGCGTAAGGTTAGTAACAAGCACTAAGCCTGTTGTATTACAGGTCGGTTATACTGAAAAACACAGTTTTAAGATACAGTGAGACTGATTTTTAATCTCACTTATAATCCATAAAAAAGGGCTGATTGCTCAGCCCTTTGTAAGTATGTTTCGCAATTGGCTTACTCGGCCAAAATAGTAACTTTGTTATTGAAGACCTCAACTGTTCCGCCCTTCACATCAAAACGATGTTCTTTACCGGCGCCATCCTTAACACGGACAGTACCTTTCTTCAATGAAGAAATAAGTGGGGCGTGGTTATTCAAAACACCAAGGCTACCATCGCTTCCCGGAAGGAAAATAAAACTTCCTTCTCCGTCAAAGAGTGTAGCTTCAGGGGTTATGATTTCAACTTTCATGTGTTTTTACTTTCAGGAATTAACGGGCAGCAGCTTCAGCCAACATTTTCTTACCAGCTTCAATTGCTTCTTCAATAGAACCTTTCAGGTTGAAAGCTGACTCAGGAATGTCGTCGCAATGACCATCCAAAATCATATTGAAACCTTTGATGGTATCTTCGATTGGAACAAGTGTACCCTTAATACCGGTAAACTGCTCAGCCACGTGGAAAGGCTGCGACAAGAAACGCTGCACTTTACGAGCACGGTATACCGCCAACTTATCATCTTCCGACAATTCGTCCATACCCAAGATAGCAATGATATCTTGCAATTCTTTGTATCGCTGAAGAATAAGCTTCACACGCTGAGCACAACGATAGTGCTCTTCGCCCACGATTTGAGGGGTAAGGATACGTGAAGTAGAATCGAGTGGATCAACCGAAGGATAGATTCCCAATTCCGCAATCTTACGGCTCAATACAGTCGTAGCATCCAAGTGAGCAAAGGTTGTAGCCGGAGCCGGGTCAATCAAGTCATCGGCAGGAACGTAAACGGCCTGCACCGAGGTGATCGAACCACGTTTTGTTGAGGTGATGCGCTCTTGCATCATACCCATTTCCGTTGCCAAAGTAGGTTGGTAACCCACGGCAGAAGGCATACGACCCAAGAGAGCCGACACCTCAGAACCTGCTTGGGTGAAGCGGAAGATGTTGTCGATGAAGAAAAGGATATCACGACCGCCTGACTTTTCATCGCCATCGCGGAAATATTCTGCTACAGTAAGACCTGAGAGAGCAACACGAGCGCGTGCTCCGGGTGGCTCATTCATTTGACCGAACACGAACGTCGCCTGTGACTTGGCAAGTTCCTTAGCATCTACTTTGGATACATCCCAGTCACCTTTTTCCATGCTGTGCATGAATTCTTCGCCATATTTGATGATACCTGCTTCGATCATTTCACGCAACAAGTCATTTCCTTCACGAGTACGCTCACCCACACCGGCGAAAACCGACAAACCGTCGTACGCCTTAGCGATATTGTTGATCAATTCCTGAATCAAAACGGTCTTACCAACACCTGCACCACCGAACAATCCGATTTTACCACCTTTCGCATACGGCTCAATCAAGTCGATAACCTTAATACCGGTGAAAAGGACTTCTGCAGAAGTTGAAAGATCTTCGTAGCGAGGAGGTTGGCGGTGAATAGAATAACCACCTTCCTTGCTCACCTCGGGCATACCATCAATTGCATTACCCACTACGTTGAACAGTCGACCTTTGATAGCGTCGCCAACCGGCATTGTAATGCTTGCTCCCGAAGAAAAAACTTCTTGTCCACGTTGGAGACCTTCAGTAGCGTCCATCGCAATAGCGCGAACGGTATCCTCTCCAATGTGCTGTTGGCACTCGAGAATGAGATCACCTCCGGGGCGCTTAATGATAAGCGCATCGAGGATGTTAGGGAGTTTTTGGCCGGCCGGGAAGGAAATATCCACTACCGGACCGATAATTTGGGCAACTTTACCAGTGTTTTGAGACATCGTAATCGGTTAAAATTCGGGCGCGAAAGTAATGCGCAGATAGCCAAGGAAAAAACTTTTTAGCGATTCTGTTCAGAACCAATGGAAAGTTGCTGACCACAACAAGAGGCCGTTGCACTAACTATCATGGCGCCAACAATTTAAATCCTTTGCCATGTATGTTGATTATCTCAACAGCTTCATCGTTTTTCAGGTGCTTGCGCAACTTGGCAATGTAAACATCCATCGAACGACCGTTAAAGTAATTGTCGTCACCCCAAATTGCCTTTAAGGCATATCCACGTTCCATGATTCCATTCTTGTTTTTACAAAGGAGATACATGAGTTCGTTCTCTTTGGTAGTCAGTTTCACCTCAAAGCCGGGCGATGTCAGTTTTTGCTTTTGATAATCAAAGGCGTATGCACCAATCGTGAATTGAACATCCTCATTTCCATCGGGCAAGGCAGCTGTGCGTCGGAGTATGGCTTGAATTCTAACCAAGAGTTCCTCCATACTGAAAGGCTTCGTCATATAATCATCGCCACCCGCTTTGAAGCCCTCCAGCGTATCCTCTTTCATGCTTTTTGCAGTGAGAAATAAAATGGGAGTGTGTTTATCATCTTGCCGAATTTCCGTTGCCAGCGTAAATCCATCTTTTTGTGGCATCATGACATCGAGTATTAAAAAGTCGTACGTGCTTCGGCGAAACATCTTCAGCCCCTCATTGCCATCAACAGCCAAATCGGCGTCAAAGCCCTTTGCAATTAAATAGTCTTTCAGAAGAATTCCCAAGTTTGGATCATCTTCACACAGCAGGATTCTGGTTTTCTTTTTCATGTTCAATAGGTATATGGATTGTGAAGGTGCTACCCTTCTTCAGTTCGCTGATAACATCAACCGTGCCGCCATGTTTTTCCAGGACTCCCTTCACATAACTCAGCCCAAGGCCGAATCCCTTCACATTGTGTATGTTTCCTGTTGGCACACGATATAACTTATCGAATATTTTTCGTTGGTTTTCCTTGCTAATGCCAATTCCATGATCCGAAAAGGACAGCGCGATGAAACCGGCTTCATCGCGGGTTTCTATTTCCACCATCAAACTTTCTTCACTGTATTTCATGGCATTGTCGATGAGGTTGTATACCACATTGGTGATGTGCAACTGATCACCTCTCACCATTGAGTTTTTGGCATAAAACCGCGTGACGATTCGGCCATTGCGCGCTTTGATTTGAATTTCAATATTGGCAATTACTTGGAGAACGACCTGATGAATATCGAACATCTGCATCTTCAAGGTCATTTGACCCTGTTCGAAGATGGAAGTTCGCAGCACATTTTCAACCAACACACCAAGGCGTTTATTCTCTTCGCGAATCATGCCCACATAGTTTGAAATTGCTCTTTCTCCCGTTCGCATATCAGGATCGCTCAATGCCTCGCAAGCAAGAGAAATAGTTGCAATTGGAGTTTTGAGTTCGTGTGTCATGTTGTTGATGAAGTCCGTTTTGATTTCACTCAACTTTTTTTGGCGATAAATAGTATTGATTGAAAAAGAAAAAAGCAGCATGATGAGAAGCATCAGGATGGCAGAAGTAGTGAGCATAGTACCCATTGTACTAATCACATATTGACGTTCTCGAGGAAACCAAACACATAGATAATTCGGATCAGCAATAGGATCGTTTGGGAAGAGCTGAATCCGGTAACCCTCGCGCTGAATTTCATCGGCGCTGGACTTAGAAAAAACCGGAATGATTTCCACTTGCTGCAACTTATTAAACACCCCATAGGCATATTCGGCCTTCACCCCTTGCGACTCAAAGGACTGTTGGAGTAGCGTGTCGAGCACCAAGGTGTCAATACGATCAATTACGCTGGTATAGATATCCAACTCCAGAAGGCCTCCCATGATATCATCCAATATTCCGGATTGTGATAATATTGGCGCATCCTTAACACCGGCGGCGGCGAGCGGATCAACAGAAACACTGTCGGTTCCGAATGTAGATTGAGGCACAACGCTCACGTCGCCCCCTCCGTAGTTTATGACAAGATTTTCTTTATTAGGTGCGCTTAAACTTAGGGAGGAAGAGGTCTCACCTTGAGTGAACTCTCGATTCTCGAGCTCATTGCTGATGTTCTTAAGGGCAATATTGATGTGTTCAGAAAACTCCTGCTCGCGGAGCGTAAAAACATTACTAATCCAATACACCTGAATGGCAATTAAACCCAACACGGCAATGGTGCTGCCCACTACCAGCAAACGGATGTATTTAGTATTCATTTGTTGCAGCCAATTTCCCACAAAATAGAAAATCAGCCATGACCGACATCAACTTTTTTCGGGAAATACAAAAGTGGATAAAGATGAGTCGCTCAAGTAGCAGCTTAACTTGATTTAACGGCAACTGCAAAGCGGAGTTTCCGGCAAGTATTAGAATCGATATCGAACGCTCAATCCGCCGCTGTCCCATTCAATGTAGTGGCTACCGAGCAAATTGATCCCCGGCTTCCAATCGACACTGAATTGCACAGGGAATGAATGGAGGTAGTAAGCAATTCCAACAATCGCATCGACGCCTAAAGCATAGGAGTTTTCACGCAATATGTTATCCTGAAGAACACTGTTTTTGTTGAAAATCCATGCGTGCGCGCCGGCGCCATAGAAATACCGCAGGCCTCTTACATCAAACATTTGTTCGTGTGCCTCTGCCAGCAAGGTCAGATTGGCCGCGCCGAAACGTTGATACGCTATAGCTTCAAACGCGTTTCTGTTGCTTGTAAAGTGCTGAAAAGTTACACCTGTACCAAGGCCCATTCGCAGGCCCACCGCATTATCTAGCATTCCCCTTTGCGCAAGTAGCGCAATCGTGGAGACCATCAGGGCCGCCCACATCAACATCATTTTCTTCATGGCCTTACGTTATTCGAATTCAAGATTGTATTTCTTGCCGAACTCCTCTTGTGCCTTGTAAAAACGTTCTTGAGCAATTTTCGATTGCATGAAAATGCGTTCTTGCACAACAAGGTTGGAGTCAACAATTGCCATGTCTACGCTTTGATCTGGTAAAAGTTTTATTTCTACAAGTTTTTTATATTCGAAATCCACCAAAGTCTCGTAGGACCTGAAAAGTTCCTTTGCAGAAAGCTGCAAAGAAGGATCTTCCTGAAAAGGGCCGATGCTATCCAGTGCCAGAATTGCTCGCTTCACTCGGGCCTGTAAATCGGCAAAATTAAGATCCACCCATTCTTTGGTCGCATTGGTATCGCTGAAGGTTGAGTCCATAATAACCAGTGCGTCAACGATTGATTTCTGTGTACCCACGATACGATCATTATAATCGGCTGCACGCTCAGCTTTTGAAGCGCAAGAAACAGCTACAGCCGCAATAATTACCGAAAACAACATTCTCTTCATTGCCTCAAAACTACTCGATTTTCTGAATGGTTGTATGAACCACGCCTAAGGCTATACTTTTGACGCCCATGAAATTGCCCAACTCATTTGAGAGCATTGACGAATTTGTCAGCGGAAGCTTATTGCTTATTGATAAACCGTTGGGCTGGACAAGCTTCGACGCATTGAATAAGATTAAAGGTTTTGTGCGGCACAACTTGGTTATCCCAACCAACCAACAAGGCCATGCGCAGCGATTCAAAATTGGTCATGCGGGTACCCTCGACCCACTAGCGACAGGCCTATTGGTTATTTGCACCGGAGGGATGACCAAAAGCATCGACAGCCTTCAGGCGGGAACGAAAGAATACACCGGAAGCATTCAATTCGGGCAAACAACACCCAGTTTCGATCTTGAAACTCACCCAGAGGGGAGTTACCCCACCTCTCATTTATCACTCACACTTTTGCAAGAGGCCGCTCTTGGACTTTCCGGAGAACAAATGCAAACGCCACCCAGTTACAGTGCCAAGCAAATTGACGGTCAACGAGCCTACAAAGCCGCCCGTCGAGGTGAACAACTAGAAATTCCTGCGGTGCGTATACACGTTGAAGCATTTGAGATTACATCGTTCGAAAACAACGAAGCTCAATTCAGAATTTCTTGCAGCAAGGGTACCTACATACGCACGCTAGCCAACGATCTGGGACAACGCGTGCAGAGTGGCTCCCATCTAAAGGCTTTACGTCGTACGAAAAGCAATCCGTTCGACGTAACGAATGCTTGGACCGTAGAAACCCTCCTGGAGCGACTCATTCAACTCAATAATTAACAATTTTCCAACTGACTGTCAACGATTTGCAAAGTTTCTCTTTACAAAGGCGTTTCAAAATCGTACATTCGGCTACCACATTTAAAATCTTAGAGCATTGATTTCCATGATGAAATTAGGGCAGTTTCGTTACAAACTGCCAGAGGAGCTGATTGCACAGCATCCTGCCAAGCACCGCGATGAAAGCCGTCTAATGGTTATTCACAAGCGCACAGGTAAAATCGAACATAAGATGTTCAAAGACATCCTCGATTATTTCGAGGAGGGCGATGTTATGGTGAATAACAACACCCGTGTTTTTCCTGCGCGTATGCTGGGTAACAAAGAGAAAACCGGCAGCATGATTGAAGTTTTCATGCTTCGCGAATTGAATGCTCAGAGTTTATTGTGGGACACTGTTGTCGATCCGGCCAGAAAAATCCGCATTGGCAACAAGCTCTATTTTGGTGAAAACGATGAACTCGTAGCTGAGGTAATTGACAATACGACATCTCGAGGTCGAACATTGCGCTTCTTGTTTGATGGCACTCATGAAGAGTTCAAAGCGCTGATATATAAATTGGGTGAAACTCCCATTCCAAAATACATCAATCGACCTGTGCAGGCCGAAGATGAGGAGTGGTTTCAAACCATCTTCGCAAAGCATGAAGGAGCCGTTGCAGCTCCAACCGCAGGCCTTCATTTTAGCCGCGAGTTGTTGAAGCGTGCAGAAATTAAAGGTGTACACATGCCCGAAATCACCATGCACATTGGCCTTGGCACCTTCCGCCAGGTAGAGGTAGAGGATCTGACCAAACACAAGATGGAAAGCGAGCAATGTATCATTTCAGAAGAAACTGCACGCATTGTAAATACTGCCCTTCAAACGGGTCATCGAGTATGTGCTGTTGGCAATACAGTTTTGCGCGCGTTTGAGAGCAGCGTGAGCACCGATCGGTTGTTGAAGCCATACGATGGCTGGATAAGCAAGTTCATATATCCGCCCTATGACTTCAACATAGCCGACAGCTTAATCACGAATTTCCATCAGCCTGAGAGCGCACTTCTGATGTGTGTGACGGCTTACGGTGGTTATGACTTGATTATGCATGCATACGATGAGGCCATCAAAAACAAATATCGTTTTTGGGCTTACGGTGATGCGATGCTGATTCTTACCTAACACAACCAACATTGGGCTCATTCATGCGAGGCCTACCCGTGATTCTCACTATTTCAGTGCTGCTTTTGGCTTCACTGAATAGCCACTCACAATGCATTGCTGAAGGGTTCATTTCCGGGCTATTACTGGAACAAACTGATGATGGCTTCATTCATTTCAGTGAAAGAGCTGTAAAGAGCGAAAACCCCAGGCTTGTAGCAATTGGACTTGATTTGGCCCTGGGTCTATTTGGAGTTCACAGGCTCTACCTAGGAACCGACATTAAAGTACCCGTAGCCTATACGCTGACTTTTGGCGGTGGCGGTGTACTTTGGTTGATAGATTTGGCTTTGCTCATTGGTTCTCCCAATATTGAACAATACAAAAACAACCCACACCTGTTTATGTGGGTTCCACTTGCCTCACCGCAGAATTAAATTAACCTACTCGCTTGATGCCACAGCCGACCGGCTTCGTTTCCTCCGGCTTGATTTTCTTGCCCGCTGCGAGATTCTTAATGGCATTTTGTAAATAGGGCTCCTTCACTTTGTTACTGTCGTCCACATTGTCATCGATAGCACCCTTATAGACAAGTTTCATATTACCATCAAACAAATAGACATGGGGTGTTGTGCGCGCATAGAAGGCGTTGGCAACAACAGAGTTCACATCCAGCAAGTACTTGCACTTGGAAAATCCATGCTCTTCAGCACGCACTTTCATACTCTTTAAATCATCTCCCTTCTCGCGCTTTGCCTCGTTGCTGTTTATTAAGACCATACCGATGTTGTTCTCTTCGGCCAATGAGCGCAAATTGTCGTAGCGGCCCTCCCAACCTTCGCTTCCTTCACTCCCCACCACAAACGGGCAACCGTTGCAAGAGAAAACAACTAGCAACCCTTTCTGCTTTTTAACATCACTCAGAGAGTACTCTGAACCTGAGATATCAACCATTTTCACATCCGTTGCAGGAGCTGAATCACCAATGGCAAGTGTTTCCGCCGTTTGAGCAACCATACATGAGTTAGCTAAAAAAGCCAATGAGAGAAAGATATAGCGCATACTTGTTTTTTTTGTTAGAAACAAACATGCGAAGGAAAAGTTGAAACAACAAGCAAAAAGGCCATCCCGCTGGATGACCTTTCTGCAAATGAAAACAATTAAACTATCTAATATCTCTACATGAGAACTTACAAGGGGGTTTAACGGGAAGTGGTAAGGTAAAGGTTACGAAATGCCAAAAATTATTTTCCGTACCGCTGTTTTTCAGCAAACTAGCGACCGAAAAACTCAAAAAACAGCTCTCACTTGCACACTTCCTGCGTGTATGGTCTTGAGGTCCTGAGGCTTCCTGCCGTTGTATTGAATATTGAGTTGGATGTTATCGGCCACATTGCGTTGCCAGGAAACCAGCCAGGTATAGTTGTATCCCGGCTGCAACCCCTCCAGCATTTCAAATGCCAATGAATTCGTGGTTATACCGTTGTACTCGATTGCATACAAATTTACCTCCGTGCGAATACTGCCCTTTTCAGGTACATTATAGGTGCCTTCCGCTCCCAGTTTTCTAACCAATGCGCGTTCATCACCCATCGTATTTCGCTTGTCTGCGTATTGTACAAGCGCGCTTACCTTAATCAAAGGAGACGGCTGATAGGTAATCTTTGGCTGAAGCTGTGCGTATTGAATAAGGAAGTTTCTACCATTCAGAAAGTCGGAGCTTGTTTCTTTTTCACCCCAACGCACTTCTTGAATAATAGTAAGCGCGCGCCAGAAATTCCAGCGCAGCGCAAACAGGTTGAGTTGTTCGTTGCGGCTTTCAAAGCCATTGCTGAGCAAGTTCCGATTTTCAATTAACTGGTGGGTGTAATCCATGCCAAAAACAGGATTGGACTTGTTATAGTAGAGAATGTTTCTTACGAGTCCTTGAGCAGCCAGCAACACCGAATCGGGAAGATTATTGAGGAGTGGATTGAATCGTTCAGGCCCTTCTTCTCGGGAAGTCTTACGTTCGATACGAAACGTAGTTGCCGTGCTGAATCGACCGCAAAAACGACCGAAAGGTTTCGCTGCTTTCAGCACTCGCGCGGGCTGAAAAAGAATCGACTCGCTGAACTGATTGGAGTAGGTCTTCACATAATCATTGCTTTGAACAAAGGTTCGTATGTAGTTGGCTTCGTAAGAAAACGCAGCCACTTCGAACTCGTTTAGATCCTTCACATTGTCGCCGTTGTAATCATTCCACACATAGGCACCTTGACCTGCCGGCACTTCCAAGTAAATAAACTCACGGCGTTGTTCCAAACCGGACCCAATCTCATAGAAGGTTGTATTTTGAATCGCGTTCTTCCAAATTTTCGTGTTGTACTCGCCTCGGGCAAGCAAGGTATTCTCCGGAGAAGCCGTAAACAATTCAGGGTTAATTGGACGCAGTCTTCTATTGCTAATCTGCATAGACAAACGACTGTCATTCTTCCATCGTTGCACCCATTGCATGCCGTATTGATCAGCCTGAGCCGCTGCCTCCAACGTATTTTGCAAAGCCTTTCGGTCAACACGTTCGCGATAAAAGAAACGCAAGGTCTTCTTGATGGTATCAGCATTTCCAACAGAGACCTCCCAATCCAAAAACTCATAGGAAGCGCTCTGAACACTATCCGCTGCGCGAAATACATTGCGTTCATACTCATCGACCAACATAAATCGAAGCTTGCCAAGGTCTTGCGCTGTTCTGCCCTTATGCCGTGCAAACATGGATTGAACGGCGCCGGTTGTGTGTAAAAAAGAAGCTTCCGTTTGCGATAAAAATTTACCGCGAGTAGAAATTTCCGTTGTTCCCTTTGCCCGATAACCATCGAATACATTCGGCATATGAATGACGTCTGCGGAAAGTGATACTTTACCCCATTTCTTGCTGCGCATCGTGCTTTGCACGGAGCTCCAATGTTGATTCACTGCAGAGTTCGAAACATTGGTCATGTTCCAGTTTCGTACAAACTCAACTTCCCTGAAACGCTCCACAGGGTTGAAGTTTCTTTGAGTGAATTCGTAGGAAAAGGTTGCAGACAATAAGCGCTGTTTCGTCGAATCGGCTAGCCATGCATTGGTTTCAGCGACCGATTTTAATTCATTCCATTGGAGGCGCGTTCGAGCCGCCACGCCAACATCATCAGCCGAATCATACTCCGAAAACGTATTTAGGTCGCGGTTCGAAAGTGCACCTTCCACCGACCAAATCAATTTATCAGTATTACTGACGGGCACTGAAAAACCGGCTGAAACCATTTGTGTCTTCTTTGGAGCAGCGAGCAAAATAACCGGCGCATAAGAGCCTTGTTTAGACCATTGCAAGCCATTAAAGACCGGCGCAACCCAGCGGTACGTGCGTCCGTTGGCCGAGAATCCGTTCTCAACATAATCACCATTGCCGGTTCCGACAAAAGAAAAATTAACTCGGTAATGGGCACGCGTGGAATCGTCGGAATAAACAAAGACGCTATCAAAGCCGAGGGTATCCACCATCGCATAACGGACTTCATTATTGAGATATCCGATGCTATCTATGCCCGGTCGAAAAGTTGCCAGGAAATCATCACCCCCCGCGGCCAGAATAGCCTTGTCATCGTCGGACAAATCTTGCTGCAACGGCTGATTGCGCGCATCATTTTCAGAATAGATATTTAAGAAAGCCGATTTGTTTCCGTTTTTCCACGCGAAGGCGCCCTGCAATAAAGGCCTTGCATACCTTCTTTCAGAGTATTGAAACTCCACCGTGATGCGACGATCTTTGGTAATCAGCTGACGTGGCGTAAATGAAATTTCAGCTGAATTATAATCAATCACATAATCTTTATCCATGCCGCGCTCCAATAGTCGTCCATCGATGTAGACCATTTCAGTTCCCGATAGCACAATAATAAATAGTTCATTATCGGCTCCCTTCAAACGATATGGGCCTTGATTGCCCTCTACACCTTGAATGACATTGCGTGCAAACCGCCCCTTCGAAATGGAGGCGGATGCTTCAATAGACATCGATTTCGACGTTGAGAATTTTCGTTCACTCAGCACATAAATTCCTTGTGCCCGTTTGAAATAATTCATGAAATAGCCGGTTGGCCTTCGCAATTGAAAATCGCCAGCTATCAATTTGGATCTTTCATCCGAAAGCTGAATAAACACCTGGTCGAAATCTTGCAGCTGTTGGGTATTGCCTGAAGGTTGGATGGGAATATTGTCGTCAGTAATAGAGGCGAGTAAGCTCACCTTATCGGACACCTTTCCATTCAACTGCAAATTGAGCGTGGAGTTGACAGAAAGGTTTTGATTGTTTCCGAAGAGAATACCGCGTGAAATGGAGCCATTCTTTTGGATTCTCTTGTCCTCGAGGAAAGAAGTTTCGCCCTCACTTCCCACCGTGTAAGGCTTAATGGTTGAGGCCGTTTCGGGTTGGATTAGAAGATCCGGATTCTTTTTCTGATACACATATCCGGCCTTCCAAGGCAGCGTGAGGTAGGAAACAAGTATCACTTCTCCAACCGGCATATCATGCAGATAGAGCATGGCCTGCATTGCGTTGAAATAATAATCCGCTTCAGTAAGAGTGTCGCCCCGATACACAACAACCAGTGATTGGGGCCAGAGCGCCATGCTGTCGATGAACAACGTATCACCCGTGTGCCTTATCTCCATGGACTTTCGGGCAGTCATCTGCGCATGCACAGGCGCACAAAATGCGCTCAACAACAGGAGCCAAGCAAAAAGGCGTGAAAGTGATATGCACGGTGATAGAATCAAGGTTAAGAGCAAAAGTCGATAAGAACCGACGGAGCAAACGCATCGGAAACGCATGAACTTCAAATAAATTATAACACCATCGGAATGAGGTGTGGCAAGTCATACAGCGCATGCGTCTATGGGTTAGTTTTACCGCATGATCCTGAACATTGTTCGCGAGAGTTTCCTCTTTGCGTTGCATGCACTGAATACCAATAGGCTGCGCACCGTGCTCTCGCTATTGGGTGTGACCATTGGTATCTTCTCGATCATTTTCGTATTGAGCGTAGTCGACAGCATGGAGGCAGAAATGAAGTCAAGTTTCGACACCATTGGATCTGATGTGCTTTTCATTCAAAAGTGGCCCTTTGGTCCGGAAGACGGAGCAGAAGACTACGAGTGGTGGAAATACATGCGCCGCCGACCGCCGGCATTGCGCGACATGGACATGCTGAAAGATCGCTTGGAATATGCAGATGCGCTGGCATTCGAGGCAGGCTCATCAGGCATAGCCACTTATCAAAGCAACAGCCTTGCAGATGCCGGCATCGTGGCAGTGACCTACGATTACAAAGAGACCATTGCCCTCAACATTGCGCAGGGGCGCTACTTTACCGAAGTAGAATGTGAAGCAGGAAAAAACTTTGCAATCATAGGCAACACTGTGAAGCAACAGCTTTTTGGAATGGATTCGCCCATTGGGAAGGAAATTAAAATAGGTGGATTAAAGGTGTTCGTGATTGGTGAATTTGCAAAAGAAGGCACCTCACTTTTCGGCGATGGCATGGATAGGGCCGTTATGATGCCGTTTCAATTTGCAACCCGTCTCATCCCGTACAATTCAGAAGACACCAAGATTCTGATAAAAGCCAAACAAGGCATCAACAATCAGCAACTGCGCGATGAAGTAACAGGAGCATTTAGAGAAGTGCGACGCATTAAGCCGAAGGCCGACAAAGACTTTTCGATTATAGAGTCATCCATGATCAATGAAATCGTGGACAGCATCATTAGTGTATTCAATGTGGTTGGCATGGTGATAGGAATTTTCGCCATACTCGTTGGAGCATTCAGCATCGCCAATATCATGTTTGTATCAGTGGCAGAACGAACGCCGCTGATAGGCATTCAAAAGTCGCTAGGAGCGAAGAACTATTTCATTTTGATTCAATACTTATTCGAGTCGATAGCACTATGCATTATTGGCGGAACTGTGGGACTGCTGCTTGTATGGGGCACGGTTGCAGGGCTAGGCGCCATCATCGACTTCAATTTCATATTGCCCTTCGAGCGTGTTATAGCCGGCCTCAGCATCTCTGTGGGTGTAGGCGTTGTTGCGGGAATCATACCCGCTATAAAAGCATCACGACTCAATCCGGTCGAAGCCATGCGCTCCGTCTAAACTCACAGACGCCAGAGCAACGAGCTATCGCCATAGCTCAAGAATCGATAATTGTTGGCCATTGCATGGTTATAAACCCGTTCCCAATCGGAACCAATAAAAGCTGACACAAGCACAAGCAATGTGCTTTTGGGTTGATGAAAATTCGTGATAAGGCCCTGGGCCAATCGCAGGTTGAAACTCGGGGCAATCAACAAAGCAGAAGCAGCATGCAAGAAATCCAAGTTGCGGTCATCGAGGTACTTGAGAAGCGCATCGAGAGCTTCGGTGAGCGTTGGTGCCGATTCGTCGTATGCATACATTTCCCATTGCGACAAGGTGAGCATTTCGGGCGAAGCGGTGCCGCTTTTCAATTGCACACCCAAGCCGTATAGCGACTCTATCGTGCGCAAACTCGTGGTACCTGCAACGACCAGCCTGTTGTAATCGTGGTTGCGCAATTTCTGAATAGTGCTGCGCGAAACCGAAAACCATTCGCTATGCATCTCATGCCCGCTGAGTGTTTCTGAGCTTACAGGCTTGAAAGTACCGGCACCCACATGCAGTGTCAACTCCTCGATTTGCACCTTGTTTACCTTCAATGCAGCAAACACTTCCGGAGTAAAATGCAATGAAGCAGTTGGTGCAGCAACGGAACCCTGGTACTTTGAAAAAACAGTTTGATAGCGTTCCAAATCAGAGCGCTCGGCTTCCCGGTTGAAATAAGGGGGCAACGGAATTTTTCCTACAGCGGCCAGAAATTCAGAGAACACCATGGATGAATCATCCCAGGTAAACTCAATGATGAATGCATCGTTCAGGCGCTCAACGCATGCAGCGTTGCATCGCACCGGCCCCATGTTACGCTCAACATCAACCCCGATAAGCATTCCATCGTTCCACTTCTTTGCCCCGCCCACCAAGCACTTCCATCGAACGCCGGAGCCTGCGGCCATCGCATCTTGATGTCCCATTTCAACCGGGTCAAGACAAAAAACCTCGATGGCACCACCGGTGGGTTTGTACAGAATTAAACGCGCAGGTATTACACGGGTATTGTTTACTACAAGTAAATCATCCGGCATCAGTGCTCCCGGTAATTCATGAAATCGGGAATCCGTGATGGTTGCGCCCCGATAAACCAACAGCTTCGATTGGTCACGAACTTCTAATGGAAACTTAGCGATGCGATGATCGGGTAAGTCGTAATTGTATGAATCTATGTATATCGAACTCGGATGCATAGTGGCAAAGGAAGTATTGGGATGGTCTAAAAAAAATTATGGCCAGACGTTTCTGACCATAATTCTAAACCTTAACTAAAACTAACTATACTAATTGAAGCATTCGACATGCTTCAGCCGTGTGTTACTTACTTTTTATGTGCAAGCTCAACAGGTGGCTTGCCTCTTTTTTATAACAACTCTCTAGATTTTGATAAGTTGCACCTGTGCTTTTATTTAACAGTTGGTGCGTCCTCGATCTTAACCACGCTATCACCCATCATCGTAAACTTCAATCCCATGGGCAAGCAAATCAGTTGCAATGCCTCTTCCAAGTTCTTGTTGCTAAATCTTCCGGTGTACATTCTGCCATCAAGCGAAGGCAACTGAAACGTCACATTGAATTGACGCGCGAGTTCTTCAAACACGGCAGCAAGGGCTGCTTCGCGATAAATAAACTCACCGTTGCGCCAATCTGATTCGGTAAGATCGAATTCACCAACGAGCAAACGACCGTTATCCAAGACAGCCATGAAGCCCGGGGCAATTTCAACGGACTGCTTGCCTGCGCTCACCCGAACACGTCCGGTGCGACAGGCTACCTTAAAATCTTCATTTCTAGAGTATACATCGAAAGAAGTACCCAACACTTCAACCACACCTGTGGGGGTCACTACTTGAAATTTGTTCCCTTTGACAACCTCAAAAAAGGCCTGACCATTCAGTTCCAATGTACGCTCGTCATCCCAATTGTCAGAAAAAGTCAGCGTCGAACCCGCGTTCAACACAGCCATTGAGGCATCGGGAAATGTAATCAACTCCTGATTGCCGTGTTCACAGGCAACTGAGCTGAGTGTTTGATTGGGCCAAAAAAGAATGAGACCAACAATGATTGCAGCGGCTGCAGCTACGGAGACCATTGGTTTCCAACTGAACGCAATAATCTTCGTTTGCGAAGGACGGCTGTTCAGTTTCGCTTGCAACTCATTCCATGCCTGATCTGTTGACTTTCCCTCAGGCACTTTCCATTGATTCAATATGTCTTGATACTTATTCATTCCTCAGCAAAAGCCGAAACTCTTACAACTCTTTTCTTCTTTCCCCTACCCGAACGTGAGTTTTTATTCGATTTCCAATAAAATTTCTTTTGTTGAAATACCGGTAACAAATCCCTTACCTCCCAAAACATTGTCGGGGCCATTCTTCAGCAGGCCTCGAATATCGCTCGAACCAAAGAAAAACGCATTCAGCAATTCGTTATTTAACACAGCGATAGTGAGTTGGTGAGTGCCTAGGCAGGAAAACGATTCCGGTTGAAGTACCAACTGACCTGTCACCAGCGGTCCGCCATACAACTCCTCAAAATTACCGGGCGCCCAAGGCAAGAGTAGGGGGTTCGCTTCGAGACACTCCAAACGCACTGCAAACTCCAAGTTGTTTGGGGCTACTTCCCATTGAATGGAGCACTCCTCCGAACCAGTGATCGAAAGCGTGTCATTCTGTACCACAACATTGGTAATAATCGGCGGCATTTCTACGACAACACTAGCGGTATCGGAATCTCGAAACCACTCCAAAACGAGTCGTTCGCCAGGTACCGGAGTTCTGTCAGAAAGGAGTTCATACTGTTCACCTAGCAAGGCAAAAGGCGCCTTCTCGCCGTCTCCAAAAGTTAGAATCAGCAACTGATTGGTTGCTGCTCGATTTTCTTCGGTTGAAAAATCAACGGCGTCGATGGTGGGTTTCTCGTTTGCAACCCACATTGCATAAATAGCAACATCATCGAATTCATACATTGTCTCCTGCCTGCAAGAACACAAAACGAACAGGAGATATAGCCAGTTTTTCATCAGAATTGGCAAGTTATGTTTATTGACGGAATTCGGCCAAGCATGCGTATCTCACGTTGATTGATGTTCACTGAATTTTGGTCTGTTCGTGCTACGCTGTATTGAACAGCTCGATAATTGGGCGTGTTGAGCAGGTTGTATACAGACATCCCCAACTGCCAACGCATTTTGTTCCATTGCCAATTACAACCGGCTGAAATATCGGACCTGAAATAAGGAGCCGTCGTGGCACGATTGTAACCACCAAATACAGGAAACACGCTCGTCGAACCATCGGGTAGTGAATAGTTATAAGATCCCTCAAGCTTTGTATAAGGCGCTCCTTGCGCAGCAAGCACAACGAGAGCGATATTCCATGGGCCCTTTTTCCATTCGTATACCATTTTCCCCTCAGCAGCGCGGTTGTAGCTTTCGGCAACGAAGCGTTGTTCAAAGTCGTCATAATCAGATACCGCATATAGTTGCGAGTAACACACCAGGAGTCGATGCGGCGCATGTTCCCATTGCACAGCGGCGTCGAAACCTCTCGCAATGGCAACCCCTGAGTAATAGCCGTCAAAACCTGCATTCGTGTATTGACCGGCCGACGCATTCAGCACCTGGCCTTGTGTGCGTTTATAGTAAGCCTCCAAATCGATGTTCCATTTGCCACGCGTCCAATTCACTCCAAGGAGCGCATGGTCAGCATGCATAACCGGAAAAGCACTATCAGCGAGCTGCCATTGATCAGGTACGTTTTGATACAAACTTTGATTCGTGATGCGTTGAACGAATTGGAACGAACGAACAGCCGCAGCCTTTAGAAACAACTCTCTACCCGACAACCTGTAACGAGCCGAAATTTTAGGTTCCCAGGCTAGTTTCGAAGCATCGTTTGAATAGCTATTTATGCGCACACCGGGTTGCAAAACAAGTCTGGAGAGCGTCCATTCATCGCCCATGAAAGCAGTTGCTACAAAACCTGCTGTACTAATGGTTTTATCCGTATTTGCAGGCGTTCGCTCCTTATTGAAGATGGAAATGCGATTGAACGAAATTCCCCATTTCAGCAAATGATTGCTGCTCTTACGTTGCCAGCGATGCAATGCCGACCAGTCGTGCAGCAATACATCTCGATAAGAAAACTGCGCACTATCGGTTGCAAACAAATTATTGCGAATGGAATCGGTCGAAAAATAAAACCCTTGAAAAGATGAATACCCCACGCTGGTCAGCACTTCCAATCGAGGAGTAAGTTGGTGAATCCAACGAGCAGAAGCGCCTCGGTTGGCCTTGGTCGCTTCATCGCTGTAACGAATATCAGACACATTGAGTACCTCAGCGCCCGAAGTGTCGGCATACGCGAAACTCATTTCATCGCGTGAGGCATAAAAGGAGAGATTGACTTGATGCCTTCCAGATGGACGGTAAGTGAATTTGGCGTTCAAATCTTGAAACAACAATTGCGGATCAAACTTTTCAGTTGAAGCCTGTGTCTGATCGTTTCCATCAGAGACAATGGATGCGGAATACAAGGTCCTAAAAAGTTCGTTGTATGCAGGACCCTTTAGCCATTCGACGATAGAGCGTCGTCCGCATAAAAACAAACTTGCCTTACCTGTAGTATCGAGCGGTGTTTCAAGTGACCCGGAAATGCTCATTGTTCCCAATTCTATCCTTGCCGATGGTCTTCGTAAATCGCCTTCTCTTCCAACGAGCTCCACCGCACCTGCGGCACGTCCGCCCTGCGAAGCATCGGTAAGACACTTGTACACCCGCATCGATTTGACGGCGTAGGCATTAATAGAAGAAAACATTCCAAAAAAATGATCTTGGTGATAGATGTTGAATCCGTCGAAAAGCAGCTGACTCTGATCGGATGCGCTTCCGCGAATAAAGAGCCCGTTGCTATTCTCCTGAACACCGCTCACCCCGGGAACAAAATGTGCGAGTCTGAAAACATCCGACTCGCCGACGCCAAAACGCAGTCCGGACAGATTCGGGTTGATGGTTATCGTTGAAGGCATGCTTTCGAAAAGCATCGGTTTTACGGACGTTGCGCGTATATCAACATCAGGTAATAAAGCATGGGCGGCTACCAACTCAACAATTGCACTCTTGTTTTTTTCGGACCAGGTAAATGGCAATCGAAAATTGACGTAACCCATATAATTCACAACGAGCGTATCGTTCACGAAGGGCCCTTCGTAGACTAGCACAAACTTACCCTCCGCATCGGTAGTTGCATAAGCACCCGCATTCAACGCGGCAACAGCAGCAAATGGCAATGTCTCGCCATTGAGTCGATCACGAACAACGCCGGAAAACGTGTTTGGCTGCAAATTCGTTGGCACTTGGGTTAACTCGGCCAAAGGAGTAGGAAAAATGATGCAGGTATTGTTTAACCAACGAAACTGATAGGGCGTTTCCTTGAGCAGACGCGCCAGTGCTTGATCGACCGGTGTTGCGTCGAACACTCCAGAGAAAACGTAATTAGAAAGTTCAAAGCTGTCAAATGCAAAATCGATGTCGTAGTCTTCAGACCATACGTTCAGTACTGAGGCAACCGATTGTTTGCTGATACGTTGAGTAATTTTTGTTTGCGCTGTCGAATCAGCTGCGAAAAAAAAGGCAATCGTTATACAGATAAATAGTCGCATGGCACATCAGAGTTCAGTGCCCAGTTGGTCGCGAAAAATCTGCAGTACTTTACTCATCCGCTTTTCAATTGCTTTCACTGAAAGCCCAAGTCGGTCAGCGATTTCCTGGTAGGTCAAATCTTCCAGTCGATTCATCAGAAACACTTCGCGACCTCCATCGGGTAGGGCGGCGATGACCGATTGCAATCGAGCTTCGTATTCATTCATTTCGACCATCTTTTCAGGCGTATCAAAATCGCGGTCGCTGGAACCTTGCTTTTGAAACTTGTAAAACAACTGCTGTCGTTTTTGGTAGTTGATGGTTTGGTTTTGAGCGATTTTATAGAGGTATGCCTTCAACGTAGATCGTTCAACCCGATCGCGGCTCTCCCATAGCTTAATAAAAGAATCCTGCGCCAGGTCTTCGGCCAACTCCATATCGCCGCAGCGATAGTATATGAAGTTACGCACGGGCTTATACCAATCGCTGAAGGCTCGCTGAAACTCAGCATGGGTAAGGGCGTTGGCAGAACCGGGAGGTGTCATACGTTGGGTCGATGGTTGCAGGTTTCGACAGTGGCAATGATAGTGTATAGACTCAACATAGAAAAACGGAGTTGCATCTGTTTGCAATGGGTCTGCTTTTATACATTTGCTCTGTAGCAGTCAATGACACTGTGCAAACTATGGAATCTACCACACTGATAATTGGAGCATCGGGCCAAATAGGCATTGAACTTACGATGGCTCTTCGCAAAAAAATGGGCAGCCAACGGGTTATTGCCTCCGACATACGAGCCACCAACGAACCCGATTTGCTGAGCGGCCCTTATGAAATTCTCGATGTATTGGACAAGCCATCGTTAGAGGCTGTCATTACCAAACACAATGTAACCGAGGTTTACTTGCTTGCTGCATTGCTTTCGGCAACGGCAGAAAAGAATCCGGAGTTTGCATGGCGCCTCAACATGGAAGGCCTGTTCAATGTGCTCGAATTAGCAAAAGCTAAAAAAATCACGAAAGTTTTTTGGCCTAGCTCAATCGCAGTGTTTGGCCCGAGCACACCCCGACACAATACACCACAGCACACCACCATGGAACCAACCACGGTGTATGGCATATCCAAACTTGCAGGCGAACGTTGGTGCGCATACTACCACGAACGATACGGCGTCGACGTGCGCAGCATTCGATATCCGGGCCTCATTGGCTTTCGTTCAGAGCCAGGAGGCGGCACTACCGATTACGCAGTCGACATTTTTCACAAAGCCATCGAGACAGGAAATTACACGTGCTTCCTGAAGGCCGACACCGAACTGCCTATGATGATGATGGAAGATGCCATACGCGCCACCATCAGCATCATGGAAGCGCCATCAGAAGCTATACGTGAGCGAGGTGGTTACAACATAGCCGGCTGCAGTTTCACTCCATCACAACTGTCCCAAATCATTCAACGCACGATACCCACCTTCTCGATTGCCTATGAACCCGATTTTCGTCAGGCCATAGCAGATTCATGGCCGGCAAGCATCGACGATAGCTCGGCCCGCAGCGATTGGGGCTGGCAGCGTGAATTCGATACGGATAAGCTTTGTGCAACGATGCTCTCCGAAATTGGTAAAAAAAAAGTAGCGACTCTTGAAACCCATGCGTGAGTTGGTCGTATAGGCACCGTGCACGTCAATTCGTGCACTCATCTAATACGAAAAACTATATGCGATTCTCATCCGAAATCAAGCGGGGGCTATGTTCTGTATTTGCCTTCGTTTGGATTACTGTTCAATCGGCTCAAGGCCAACAATTCAATGCAACCGATGCCAAAGGCCTTAAGCAAGGAAGTTGGATCATCCAAGGCTCCATGCTTAAAGACCCCGCCTATGCTCCCAACGCGAAAGTTGAAGAAGGAGCGTACGTCAACAATGAAAAGGAAGGAATGTGGAAGCGTTACTGGCCCAATGGAGTCGTGCGATCAGAGATTTACTACGAATATGGCAAGCCGGAAGGACCCTACAAGCTCTACTATGCGAATGGCAAAGTGGAAGAAACAGGCCGCTGGCACGATGGCAAACTGACGGATCGAGTCCAGCGTTACCATTCGAGTGGCATTTTGAAAGAAGAATTAACCTACGACAAGGAAGGCAATCGTCATGGCAGGCAGCAATACTATCATGAAAACGGAACCTTGGCCCTGGAAGTAGACATGCAGCAAGGAGCAGAGCACGGCATGCAAAAACGGTATGACGAGCAAGGTCAGCTCATGGAGGAGCGCAACTTCGACAACGGTAAATCGAAACCGGGCGGGGTTAAATCGTACATGACTCCGCAGCAAACAAAAGCATCTCAAATGGGTGCAAGTCAAGTGGGACAAAGCGAGGAACGTAAAACAAATGGTGCCCAACCTTTCGACCCCAACGGCCACAATGTTTTGTACGACAAAAACGGAAACATCTGTGTAAACGGCGACTTTATGAACGGGAAACTCTACAACGGCCGCGTATTTCATTACAATGCCGATGGTCTGAAGACGGGTACAGAAATGTTTACCCGCGGCAAGAGCAATGGAAAAATCGCTCCCGACAACAACAATCAATAACCTCAAAACGAAAAAATAATCAAACAACCACCGCTGATAATGCGGTGGTTTTTTTATGTACGCGCTTCTCATTAGCTATTTACTTTGTGGCATGGAACAGAATCTATTCATTTATAACAGCATCAATAGAGAAAAAGAACGCTTCGTGCCGATAACACCCGGACACGTTGGATTGTATGTGTGTGGTCCCACTGTTTACAGCGATGTGCACTTGGGCAATGTGCGCACATTCATGACCTTCGACATGGTGTATCGTTACCTCGTATACCTGGGATACAAGGTTCGTTACGTGCGCAACATAACGGACGTGGGCCACCTCACAGGCGACTCAGATGACGGAGAAGACAAAATTGCCAAGAAGGCGAAGCTCGAAAATTTGGAACCGATGGAAGTGGTGCAGAAATACACCAACGGCTTTCACGATGTAATGCGGATCTTCAACATACTCAACCCATCGATAGAACCGACCGCAACAGGTCACATCGTAGAGCAAATTGAGATGGTACAAGACATCATTGCCAATGGATACGCTTACGAGAGCAATGGCTCGGTGTATTTCGACGTTCGCAAGTTTGCCGAGAAATATCCGTATGGAAAACTCTCTGGACGCATTATCGACGAGTTGTACACCAACACGCGCGAACTGGATGGCCAAGACGAAAAGCGCGATTCGCTCGACTTTGCGCTTTGGAAAAAGGCCGACGACAGCCACCTCATGAAGTGGAACTCGCCTTGGGGTGTTGGTTTTCCGGGCTGGCACATCGAGTGCTCGGTGATGAGCACCAAGTACCTCGGTAAGTCATTCGATATACATGGTGGTGGTATGGACCTCAAGTTCCCGCACCACGAATGTGAAATTGCACAAAACGTTGGAGCAACAGGACATGAGCCTGTGCGCTACTGGATGCATGGAAACATGCTCACTGTAAACGGTCGCAAAATGGCCAAGAGTGAAGGCAATGGTTTCACTCCGGAAGAACTCATCACCGGAAATCACAAACTACTCGAGAAGGGTTACAGCCCAATGACGGTGCGCTTCTTCTTCCTCATGGGGCACTATGCCAGCACGCTCGACTTCAGCAACGAAGCACTGCAGGCTGGAGAAAAAGGATATAAGCGCATGTGCGCAGCAATGAAGGTATTGGATCAATTGAAGAGTTCCGACAAGTCTGAATTTGATGTATCGGCATGGCGACAAGCTTGCATCGATGCTATGAATGACGACTTCAATACACCGATTGTGATTTCCCAGTTGTTTGATGGGGTGCGCGTGATCAATTCCACCAAAGAAGGAATGATGACTCTCACCGGCGCAGATCTTGAACTTTTGAAAAGAACATTCCATGAATTCTTCTTCGACATCCTCGGACTGAGCAACGAACAAGGCGGCGGCGACAATTCAAAACTCAGCGATTCATTGGTTGAAATGATTCTCAACATGCGCAACGAGGCAAAGGCGAACAAAGACTACGCGATGTCCGACAAATTGCGCGACGCATTGGCCGCGATTCAAATTCAAATTAAAGACTCCAAAGAAGGTACTAGCTGGACATACGAAGGCTAATCTTCTAAACCGAACGCATGAAAGCAAAACAAATAGGCGCAATTGTACTGATTGCCATTTTCGCTGGAAGCACTGTATACGTTGGCTGCAAAGACGATAAAAAACAGAACACACAACAGCGCAAACCACAGCAAGAAGTAAAAGAAATCGCTGCACCTCTTTTCCAAGCCGACACAGCATTTGCGATGATAGAAAAGCAAGTTGCATTTGGGCCACGCGTGCCGGGCACGACCGCGCACAAAGCCT
This sequence comes from Chryseobacterium gleum, assembly GCA_945862415.1. Lineage (GTDB taxonomy): Bacteria > Bacteroidota > Bacteroidia > Flavobacteriales_D > Sanyastnellaceae > JAIBBG01. Next base: position 28,427 of record CAMAYP010000005.1, read on the forward strand.
GCGGCGATTGGATAGTGGGCAGATTGAAATCGTATGGAGCCACCGTCGTGGAGCAAACCACCACGTTGAAAACGTTTGATGGCTCAAGCATTCCGGTGCGCAACATCATTGCATCCTTCAATACCGAAAAGCAAAACCGTATTCTGCTTTGTGCTCACTGGGACAGCAGGCCGTATGGAGACAAAGACAAGAACAATGCGCTCTGGAAGAAACCCATCGACGGGGCCAACGACGGAGGAAGCGGTGTGGGTGTGTTGCTGGAAATAGCGCGTCAACTGAGCGCATCGCCTGCACAAGCAGGTATCGACCTGATATTCTTCGATGCAGAAGATTTGGGTACCGCAGAGTTTGCTGAGGACACGAAAGAAGTGCTCAACGACGGTTTCACTTCGAGCTGGTGTTTGGGATCACAGCATTGGGCCAAGCAAAAGCATGTAGAAAACTACAATGCCCGTTTTGGTATTTTGCTCGACATGGTAGGTGCAGAAAACGCGACATTCAACAAGGAGAAATTCTCGACCCAGGGTTCGCCTGATGTGGTGAATTTAGTTTGGAACACGGCCGCCAAATTGGGCTATGCTTCGACCTTCACGGCCGATGAGGTAGAGGGCGTGGTAGATGATCATGTGTTCGTATCGAAAGGAGGCATTCGCTGCATCGACATCATCGACACAAAACCTCAAATCATGGCCATGGGTATGGGTGGCTACGTATTTGGATCGTATCACCACACGCACAACGACAACATGAGCATTATCGACAAGAGCACGCTTACAGCTGTTGGTCAGACCGTAATGCAAGTAATATACAACCAGCCGTAATCAGAAATCCATATTGAGCGACAGGTAGAAAACTCTATCGAGCACACGCCCGTCGTCGACACCCCACGCCCAGTCGGCACGAACAAAATATCCCAATAAGCGCGAATGCAAACCGAAACCATAGCCGTACACGATTGGCTCCCGGTTGTTGGTGATAGAAACGGTAACCGGATTTTTAATAACATCCGTGCGATTGAACAGATTGTTGTCTGAGTATGGATTCCATCCGGTCCAAGCGCTGCCCGCATCTAGGAAAGTTACAACCTGAAAGTTCTCAATGAAATCGCTCTTGATGGGGTTTTTTGCGAAATACTTAAATACAGGCATTCGCAGTTCGGCATTGGCAACAACCGCAGAATTGCCATTGCGTGCGTTCACATAAAACCCACGAACAGGACCTACAAACGACTGGAATCTATACGGCTCGTCAGGGTTGATTGGCGTCGCATTATCGACACGCTGAAAGAGCCAATTGTCAACTCCTCCAAAGTAATTGATCACTTTTTGCGCACCAAACGAGCTCGTGCCGGCTAAACGAAAAGCAGCGATGAAATTTCTATGAATACGCTGGTAATGCCGAGTATCAAATCCAACAATATTGATATCGGTGCGTGTCTTCGTGTTTGGCTGCTGGTATCGTTCCGCCCAAACCTTTGCACGCGTTCCATTGAAGAGATTTAAACCACGTGCAATTGTGTTATCGAAAACGTATTCTATCTTGAGTGCAAGATTCGTTTCGGTAACATTGGATGATTCGAGACTAATCAAATCGTTCGATTGACGCACACCACGATCAACGCGCACATCTCCACGGATGCGAATAGAACTGACTTCGCTAAACGGATACTTCAAGCTGTAAGCCAAATCGTTGCTTTGAAGTTTAATGACATCAAATCCTTGCTGGACACGCTGCGATTGGCGCGAGAAAATAATTTTACGGTCCCATCGATCCTGCAAACGCTCAAAGCTGATACCGTATTCAGCATTGTCTAGCCCCCAATTGACACGAAACCCTCCAACTACTTTATAATCCTCAAACAAATCGGAAACACCGAATTGGGTGAACCCTGAAAGCCCAGGTGAAATACTACTGGGCGATGGTCCAGTGTAATTCTGATAAATCGGATTGAAAAAATTATTGCTCATTTGGGCCACTGCCTTGTCGGCCGCAAAGTTCAAACGGTAATTACGGGAGCGAGGCAACACGAATTGATTGAGCGTATCGTTGAGTAATTGCTTGCTCTTGCCTCCAACTTCCTGTACCCTTGCTGTTTCCTTTTCCAACGTGTAGTCTAGCCTATCATCCTCGAACACATAATTATCAATGTCAATATCGCCTTTGCTAATCGTATCCGCAGAAACTTTCAAGCGGTCGGTCATTCCGATGATGAGCTCGTCCTTTTGAAGGTTTTCACCTGTTTGTGCACCATCAAACACATCGGAATTGCGATTACCGAAAATAATCCAGGGGCGTCCGGCCTTTCTGAAGCCCGTGAAAAAACTTCCATCCGCAAGGTGAAATTCATAGTCGTGTATGTCGCGCTGAAATGCACTCGCCTTCTTCGCCACAGTGAAATAGCGATAATGAATAGCTGTATCTATAGCACTGATTGCGCTATCCACGTATGCAATAGTCCTGTTGCGAAATCCGTTCTCAGTCGACAAAAAAGAATAGTACTTTTCGCTGTATTCAAAAGGCAGCGATTCATGTAGGTGTGGAGTAGTAGTGATGCGTTCCAGCAATTTTGAACGATTCTCTAGATTGAAAATATAGACATCGTGTTCAGCACGAATTGGCAGCAAATCATCCGAATCTCTGCGGAGTGTATCATCGGTTCGATTGGATGTAAAAATGACGCGGCGACCGCCTTCGATGAAGGTCGGATTCACATCATCCCATCGATCGTCGGTCAGCTTTTCGAAATTATTACCGATAACCTGATACAAATACAGATCGGTTTGACCGCGGTTTACTGCGCTTAGAATCATTCGCTTTCCATCCGGGCTGTAATGCATGGAGTTTATTTTCTCTATGAGATAAAGCTCCTTTTCGGTGTGTTTCTTTTCGGCAATCGTGTAATTGCCAATCCAAGCATTCGCTCTTTTCTCAAAAACGTAAGTAAGTATTTCACCGGAAGGATGCCAGGCCAGCACCGGGAACGTCTTGTCGGGAATGCGTTCCATGCGCGGCTCTCTTTTCAGAATGCACTTGTTTTTATTTTCCTCAACATCATACAACCAAATTCGATATTGGCCTTGCTCATGGGTTACGTAAGCAATGTAACGGCCATCGGGCGATTGCGTAAAATGGGAGTACTCATACCTGTTTTTATATTTCACCTGCAGCTCACCGAGCATCCGTTCACTTTTGCGATAATTTCTCACGTCATCGCGCGATGGATTGGGCGACAATCGTTTCTCGCCTGGCAATACCTCGCCTCTGCCCGCAGCAGCCTTCTCCTTGTAAAAGTTAAGGTACTCTTGCGATAACTGATCGAGAGGTAACCCAAGTACATAGAGGAACCCGCTCTCCACATTGCGGCTGGCTTGGGCCATGTACAGAATATTCGGTATAACATTCTGACCATATACTTCCGCAATAAAATTCCAAAACGTCTGGCCGGCCAATCTTGCGTCATCGCCTTCAAACTGATTAAAACTCTTGAACTTGTTGCCCCGCACAAGGTCCTTCACAAATGTGGTGCTCTCGGTTGAAACACCGGCCGCAGCATAGGCAATTATGCCCTCCTCAAACCATTTCGGGACGGTGAGTAAAGTAGAATTCTTCAACACGTCTTTCCAATTGCCGCCATATACCAGCTGAGCAAAAATCACTCGGGCAACGTTCTCGCGAATCTGCTTTTCAAGCAATGCATGATCGCCCTCGTAATAGGTGAACATTTTGCTTCCAACAATTTTCGCCGCACCACCAATATTGAACTGATCATCGCCCGTTAGTCCCAGGTTACTTTGCCGAAATTCGCTTTGATTGAGATAGGACAAAACTTCAATTTTCTCATCGATCGTGAAATCAAAAAACTGCTGCATCTCCTTCAGATTTCGTTCACACGCCATGAGCGTATACTGAGCGAGGTCCTCGCCTCCGATGTAGTAATAAACTTCAAAATTTTCGGATGGATAATAAAACCAGGTAAACTCCCGGTATTGGACACGGTTCTTGCCAAATTCCATATTCGTTCCCTGGTAAAACTGTGCAGACAATGGCATCGCATACAAGCATGCAAAAAGAAGCAAGAAGATGATATGGAAGAAACCCTTACTCATTCGGAGCAATAGCCGCTAAAATAGCAGTTAAACCGTATTGAAAACGTGCGACCTTTGTCATTCTTTGCAATTAGCAATCATACATTCCACGCATGAAAACACCCTTCCGTATTGCTCAGTTCACCTTCAACGCATTTTCAGAAAACACGTACGTTATAGCTGATTCTGCAGGAATAGCTGTCATTATAGACCCAGGCATGACCGATGTGTCAGAAGATTCTATTCTGTTTGACTACATCACGGAGGAGCAGCTTACGCCGCAGTTGATTTTAAATACGCATTGCCACCTCGACCACATTCTTGGCAACAGCGCAGTGGCAGAGCGTTATAGCATCGACATGCGATGCCATGCGAAAGAGCTTCCGGTTATTGAGCGAGCCGCATCGACAAGTTTAATGTTTGGAATTCCATACCGCCCTACCGTGATGCCCGCTTCAACCATAGAGGAAGGTGAAACCATTCAGGTCGGTGAACTCCGGTTCGAAACTCTTTTTGTGCCCGGGCATGCCCCCGGCCATTTAGCCTTTGTATGCCATGAAGAGCGCATTGTATTCTCGGGCGACGTGCTTTTTAAGGGAAGTGTTGGAAGAGTCGATTTGCCCGGCTGCAACCCTGCCGATCTCGTACATTCCATTCAAACGAAAATGTATGCCTTACCTGATGACTATGTAGTTTATTCGGGACACGGGCCACACACAACCATCGGCGAAGAAAAACGTGAGAACTTTTTTGTGCGCCCCGATTGGGCCGGATTATGAGGCAACCTTCCTAAGTGTAAAAGCAAAAGTGCTCCCCACTCCCTCTGTACTTCGCACAGAAATGCTTTGGCTGTGACTGTCGACGATGTGCTTGCAAATGGCCAGTCCCAAACCTGAACCACCTTCATTGCGCGAACGGCTCTTATCGACCCGATAAAAACGCTCAAACAAGCGCGGCAAATGCTCCTTCGCAATACCAAGTCCATTGTCGGCGATTTCAATCAAGACATTATCGTCCATGTCATAAAATCGCACCCGCGTTTCACCGCCTTCCTTACCATATACTACACTATTCATGAGGAGGTTGATGAATACCTGCTGTATGCGTTTTCTGTCTGCATCCACCCAAATGGGCCTTTCAGCCGCCTGACCCAATCGCAATGTTACACTGCGCTCACGCGACTGAGTTTCCAGCATATCAATCGTCTCTTTAGCGAGTTCAACCACATCAAAGCGGTGTATTTCCAATTGCATATTACCACTTTCGATACTGGCAATTTGATCGAGGTCTTTCAATAGATCGGCCAGCCGATCACAGCTTGCATTTGCCTTCTCCAGAAACTTGCGGTTAAGTTGCGCATCATCCAACCCGGTTTCGAGCAAGGTTTCAATATATCCCTGAACATTAAAAACAGGCGTTTTCAGTTCATGCGCCAAATTACCAATGAATTCACGACGATAATTCTCAGCGCTCCGCAATTCCTTTACCTCGCGAATCTTTAGGTCGGCCCAACCGGCTACCTCCTTGTTTATTTCATTGAGCACATCGGTACTCATTTGAATCTTAGGCCGAGGTTCACCCTGGCTTTTCATCGAGTGAATTGTTTTATAAATAATCTTGACTTTGTGGTACAGAAAACGCTCGATACAGTAATAAACGATGCCGTATGAAATCGAAAAACCGAGCACAAGCAGAAAGACCAATGGCAATACTGAAAACTCCCTCTCAAGAATATAAATACCCAAAAAATAGGTAATGGCTAGGAGCCCTGTTATAAGCGATGCCGAGGCAAGCGCAACTTGTCGGGGTGTACGAACAGTGATTAGACTCACGGTTCAAATTTATACCCTACGCCCTTAATAGTTTTGAAAAAATCATCCCCAAGTTTTTCACGCAATTTGCGAATGTGCACATCGATGGTTCTATCACCAACTATCACATCATTTCCCCAAACGCTTGATAGAATATTTTCGCGAGTAAAAACTCGTCCAGGTTGAGAAGCAAGCAAGGCGAGCAATTCGAATTCTTTCTTTGGCAACGAAAGTTCGATTCCGTCCTTATAAACCACGTAGCGTTCTTTATCGATAACTATTCCGGCCAAATCCCTTTTGGGCTGTTCGACTACTACAGGAATGCCACGCCTAAGAAGCGCTTTCACGCGCGAAACAAGTACACGTGGTTTAATCGGTTTAGATATGTAATCATCGGCTCCTGCGTCGAAGCCTGCTATTTGACTGTAATCTTCGTTGCGCGCAGTAAGAAATGCAATGATGGTGTTCTTCAGACGAGCGTCCTCTCTCAATTCACGGCAGGTTTCCATACCATCCATTTCCGGCATCATCACATCGAGAAGAATCAAGTCGGGTGTATGGGCACGGGCCAACTCAAGTCCCTTTCTGCCGTTGGGCGCAGTAAACACCTCAAAGCCTTCGCGTTCGAGATTGAAACCTATCATCTCCAAGATATCCGGCTCATCGTCGACCAATAGTATTTTTTGCTTGCTCATGTGGGTGGTATTACTACGAATTTTTAGCGCTTCAAAGCAAGTTAATACAAGTTATGTCAAGGTTAATTGATTATTAATCCATGCAAAACGAATCGCTCGCACATCCGATATTCGCCGCTGCAATTCGAGGTTAAAATTAAGGCATTGAAAAATTACTTTGACAGTAAAACGATCTGGGTTACAGGTGCAAGCTCAGGTATTGGAGAAGCATTGGTATATGCTCTTTCCCATGCAGGCGCCAAGTTGATCATCTCAGCTCGTCGCGCTGCTGAGCTGGAAAGAGTAAAAGCTGCTTGCGCCCACCCTGAGCACATCGATATTCTTCCAATAGACTTAGCCTCATCCGATTCGGTGAACAAGGCTTTGGAAGATTGTTTTAGCCACTATTCACGTGTCGACATGCTATTCAACAATGGAGGAATTAGTCAACGAGCGGAAGCGCTCGAAACGGACATAGATGTAGTTCGCAAAATAATGGAGATTGATTTCTTCAGCAACATCACCCTATCAAAAGCAGTTGCCATGCGCATGAAGGAACATGGCGGAGGCCACCTCATTATCACATCGAGTCTTATGGGTAAATGGGGTTTCTTTCTGCGCTCCGGCTATGCTGCCGCAAAGCATGCTTTACATGGTTATTACGACTCAATGCGCATGGAAGTGGAGCAATACAACATTCAGATTACCCTGCTTACTCCGGGGTTCATAGCCAGCGATATCTCTAAAAACGCCTTGAACGACGGTGGCATTGCTTCGGGTGAAATGGACAACAACCAAGCTTCAGGTATGAGCACAACACAATGCGCAGAAGCCATACTGAGAGGTGTCGCAGCCGGAAAAACAGAATTCGGAATTGGTGGAAAAGAATTGCTCGGTCTCAAGCTGCGCCGGTTTCTTCCGGGTCTCTTTGAAAAAATTCTCCGCAAACAATCCGCTCGTTAGTCGCGATCCTTAATCCGAGAGAAGCGCAATGCCTTCAGCATGAAGTCGGGCAATGGCTTCAACGGATCACGCTTTTCAACGTTCAGAAACACTCCCCACTTTTCGATGATGGGTACTTTGTATACTTCAATCATCTCGATGAGTGTTCGATCATCGTCATGAATATAGGTGCAATGCACTTTCGTATTGCCCATGCTAAGCGCATTATTGCTGTCGCATGTGAAACCATATCCCGATCGTGAAAGGTCCTCACCCAACGCTTTCATACCCTTTACATCGAAGCCAATATGCGCAAAGCCGGTGTCGGCCCAAATTCGATCTTCAAAAATAAAATTCGGTTTTCGATCCAATGCCTGCACCAATTCGATGTAGGTCTTTCCGGTCACACGCGCAAAACCACCGCCTGGTTGGTTGCTTTGTGTGAGCAACACACGTCGGTACGATTGTTTACCGGAAGGCAGCTCACTCCAATCATCAAACACGGATGTTGCATCATACACAACCTCGTCAAAACCTAACAAACCTGCATACAATCTCAACGCCTTCTCCATATCAGAAACGCCCGTCGAACAACCCAATACCCCACCGCTATGATGCCCGCTGTTGGTGTACCACGCATCGCCCTGGAGGTACTGCCAGCGATTGCCGTCCGGGTCCTCGATGTAGAACGTTTCACGACCCAGCGGATCCTTTTGAATGGCAGTAAGGCCGCTTGCAACCTGTTGCTCGCAAAATCGGTATGATGTACGCAAATCTCGGCATTTCACCTGCGTAATGAAAATGCCGAGATCGCCTATTTGCACTGCATTCTTTGCCTTAACAGGTTCAAATGAAGTTGGACGTATTACCTCGATAGCACAGCCACCTTGCAGGTTCATGACCATGCTGGCTCGTTTGGTGATAGTAGCATTACGCGTGTATACATCCATTAATGGCGCGGGCTGAATGCTGTCGAAAAAAGGAATGTCGAGTCCGAAAAACGTACGATAAAAACGCAACGACAAATCCATGTCACTTACAGCCACGCCAATATGTTGAAGGCCATTGATTCTTTTATACATCACTTTTCAAATATGGAATTCGATTCAACCACTGAATCACGCTGTCTCTGTCTTTAACCCAGGCCAGAAACTCCGAGGAGTTGCGCATTCTGCGTATGCGTAAGGTATGCGTAAAACGTTTCACTGTGCGCCACCACGGCAATGTAATCAACCCGGCAGGTATAGAAAGCCACAACCAGACGGCAATGCCCGAATCAACCCCTGCCCAGCGCAAGAGCCCATAGACTGAGCACAAATAGAGTGGGGTTATAAATGTCCAAAAGGAAATTCGCATGGAGTTTCGGAACAAAGGATCCTTCACAACACGATGCACAAACCGCTCTGTGAATAGTTGCACAGGCCAAAACACAAGGGCTGAAAGTAACGAAAATGGAAGACCCACCAGCAGAAACAACACATGTAACAGATTGAACGGTGCAGCGTACAGCTCTTCCTCTATTTTCAGGCGATGCATACCGGTTCGATATCGATTCACTTCGTTATTCAAGAACGAATGATAAGTTGTATTTGCATCCAGCTCACCCGCAATCGCATGAAACATTTCGTACTTCTCCATGATGCTTCGACCGCTCAGTTTTTTATCGGTCAAAGGCTTTAATGCGAGAATCTCTGAATGAACTTCATCGGTATCAATGTGTAGCATAAGTTTATGAAGAGCCACCTGCACCGCATGAGTAATTTCCGAATGTAATTTTGTATGAGTAATGTCCGGCTTTTCCAAAAAAGTGTCAACCTCGATGGGTTCACCGAATTTCACCAACAAGTTTTTTTGCGGCTCATAAAAACTCTCATAGTCCAATCCTACTGGAACGATGCACAAGTCTCGGACACCCGATTCATAAGCACCAATAACCAATCGAGCCAAGCCCTTTTTGAGTGGCACCAATTGCTTCTTCCCTCTATGTGTGCCCTCCGGAAAAATCCCGATTACCGCATTGTTCTTCATGCGTTCATAGCACAATTGAAAAATCTCATTGTTGCGGTCATGCAAGTTTGCAACACGATCTCGCTCCCTGTAAACGGGCAGCATATTGATGCGACGAAGGAAACGATTGACTAGCGAATTCTTAAACACATCCGCGCGTGTGAGCCAGTGCAACTGCGTGGAAGTAGAAACACACAAAACGACCGGATCAAGTAATGCGTTTTGATGATTCGCCACAATAACGACCGGACGATTAGCGGGTAATCGATGTGCACCGGCAACTATTACTCTTCGAAAAAAGAAATGAATACCCGACCAAACGAATGGGCGAAGTACTTCGTAGATAAAAGATTTTTTTTGAGCCAATACTTCTGCCTGAACCTTGTTAATCGACTTAGCGCTTATTCATGATAGTTGAGCACTTTGTGCCCACCTTCCATCAAATAACGATCGCGTTTAAACAATTCGACGTCAGCTTTCACCATTTCGTTTACCAATTGTTCAAGAGTATGCTTGTGCTGCCATCCCAATTTGGTTCTCGCCTTGGTAGGGTCTCCGATAAGCAAGTCCACTTCTGTAGGACGGAAATATTTCGGATCGATTTCGATGAGCACTTTACCTGTTTTTACATCGTACGCCTTTTCATCGACACCGACCCCTTTCCATTCGAGGCTAATACCCACATGCGCAAAAGCCAAGTTGCAAAAGTGTTTTACGCTGTACGTCTCACCGGTGGCCAGCACGAAGTCGTCAGCCTCTTCTTGCTGCATCATCATCCACATGCCCTCCACATAATCGCGGGCATGACCCCAGTCGCGCTGGGCATCAACATTCCCGAGATACAACTTTTCTTGAAGGCCCATGCTAATTTTTGCAACCGCTCGTGTAATTTTTCGGGTCACGAACGTTTCACCGCGCAAAGGCGACTCGTGATTAAACAAGATACCATTGCACGCATAGATTCCATATGCCTCACGGTAATTGCGCACAATCCAATACGCATAGAGTTTAGCAACTGCATATGGGCTTCTGGGATAAAAAGGCGTTTCCTCTGATTGAGGCACCTCCATAACCCTTCCATACAATTCACTGGTTGAAGCCTGATAAAACTTCGTCTTTTTTTCAAGTCCGAGAATACGGATTGCCTCTAGCAAACGGAGTGTTCCAGTGGCATCAGCATTTGCAGTATACTCAGGTGTTTCAAACGAAACATGCACATGACTTTGAGCAGCGAGGTTATAGATTTCGTCGGGCATAGTTTCTTGCACCAGACGAATCAAATTCGTGCTATCCGTAAGATCGCCGTAGTGTAAAAACATGTTTACACCCTTCTCATGTTGGTCTTTGTAGAGGTGATCGATGCGGTCGGTATTAAATAGCGAACTACGACGCTTCACGCCGTGTACTTCATATCCTTTGCTTAACAGCAACTCGGCGAGGTATGCACCATCTTGCCCGGTTATTCCGGTTATAAGGGCTCTTTTCTTCATGTAATGAAATTAGACTTACAAAGCTAAGGAGTTCTTAGAGAAATTCGGCAAGAAGTAAATGGTCTATTCTTGCTCGAATTGCAATTCGCACAGGCGTTTATACATACCTCCTGCTCGCATGAGTTCATCGTGGTTGCCTGTTTCCTGCACCCGACCCTGATCGAGCACCACAATTTGATCAGCCTTACGAATCGTAGAAAGTCGATGTGCAATAACAATGGATGTGCGACCCACCATGAGTTTTTCCAACGCGTCCTGCACGAGACGTTCGCTTTCACTGTCGAGCGAGCTGGTCGCTTCGTCCAAGATAAGTATGGTTGGATTTCTCAACACGGCACGGGCAATGGCTATTCGCTGGCGCTGTCCGCCCGACAATTGAATGCCTCGTTCGCCAACGATGGTTAGGAACTTCTCGGGGAATGCCTCAATGAAGTCGAGTGCGTTTGCCTTACGCGCTGCTTCTCGCACTTCAGCCTCGCTTGCTCCCGGTGCACCGTAAGCGATATTGTCGTAGATGGTTCCTCCAAACAGGATCACCTCTTGTGGCACGAACGCCATGTGTCGGCGTAAATCAGTCAATTCAAAATCCGCGGCAGACCTGTTATCAAACTTAATCTCACCGCCTGTCGGCACATAAAATCGCTGTATCAGCGACGCAATAGTTGACTTACCAGAGCCTGAAGAACCAACGAGCGCCACCTGTTTTCCTGCCGGCACGTCGAAGGAAACGCCTCTCAAAACCTCCACATCTTGGCGCGAAGCATAGGTGAACGTTACATCCGAAAACTCAATGCTTCCATTCATCGGAATGAGGTCCTTACGTTCTTCCAAGCCTACCTCTTCCGGTTCATAACCCAAGATTTCCATGACACTCTCAATGACACCGATGCTTCGCTGGAGAGTTCCCATTTGCGAAGCCAAACCGCCAATAGAACCAGCTACTAACCCGGTAATGAAAACAAACTTTCCAAGCACATCTCTTCCTATTTCGCCTGTCTCCTGCAAGTGCGCTCCAACGCCCATAACCAATCCCAGTGCACCAAACAGGAAGATGATGATGAACGTACCGAACATACCGCGCCAAACGGCACTTCGCATGGCGATTTCACGAATACTTGTAATGCTCTCACGGAAACGATTCGATTCGAAAGCTTCGTTTGCGAAGCTCTTCACATTGACAATACCCGTTAGCGACTCATTAACTATGACACTGCTTTCAGCCACTTTATCCTGCGTCTTCTTTCCGATTTTTCGGATATATTTTCCGAAAATAACCATAACAATTATAATTACGGGAAGGGTGCAAAGCATGACCAGTGTAAGCTTATACGAATAAGAAACCAGCCACCCCACACCTACTACGATGATAACAGTTTGTCGAATAAACTCTGCAAGTGTGATGGTCAGGGTTTCTTGAATTGTGGTGATATCGCTGGAAAGTCGGCTCGACAAATCACCCACCCTGCGTTCGTTGAAGAACTGCATGGGCATTCGAATAATGGTCGAATAGGCATCGCGGCGCAAGGCCAGCATGGCGTTTTCAGTGACGTACGAAAAAATGTACACCCGAAAAAACGAAAACACACCCTGTATAATGAGCAATGCAACCAACGCAGCGAGTACTTTGGATGTGCCGCCCCAGTCGGCGCTTGTAGGAAGCCATTGTACCCACATACCACCCGAGAATTCTGCCGAAGAGTCGGGGCTGACTAGCTGACCGAGCAGCGCGGTTATGACAATAACCAATAGTCCGGAAACAACCAGCAAAAGCAATCCAATCGAGAATAGAAAGCTATGGGGCTTGATGTAACTGAACACTCGAAGAGCATTCAGAAATGACTGTTTGGAGATTTTTTTCTTCTCCTGTTTTGATTCGTTAGCCACAATCCTCCAATTTATTCGTGTGTGGCGAAATTAGCGCAATCGCCGAGGTATCAGCCCTTGGCCGACTGCAATAGTTTTTTTGCCTTCTTGACAGCCTTATCCAATTCAACCTTTCGCTTGCGTGTATACTCTTCGTCCATGCGCACCTGATCCGATTCTGCGTCGTAAGCCATGCGCACAAAAGGCTCATTCAAGATAGAGAAATCCACGCCTTCAACCGCTCTAAACAGAGAAACATCCAGCGTTAGATCGCGCGGTCTTTTTTCTTCGGGCAGTTGCGTGGCGTCTACGTACAATTTTTTATTCGCAAAAGCAGAACCGCCGAACCATACCTCATACTCAAAACCAACAGGCAGATAGAACGAATACAAACCATCGGCACCGCCAAAGAAAGCAACGTACAACTCCTTGTTTTGGTAGATTACAATTTGAGCGTGTGCCGCAGGTGCTTCGCTACCCTCTGCGAGATCATAATGGTAAATCACGCCACTGATGTGGAAGTGATTTTCCGTTGAAGGAGTCTTCGTAATTTTCCGAAACTGCGCTTCAACAGAGATAACCGATAAAACAAGCAAAATTGACAATACGAACGTTTTCATGCTCTAAAGCAACGAAAAAGCGCCCGATGTTTCAGGCGCCATTTCATTCGTTATCAACAACTAGCGGTTATTTTCCGTTGGCCACCAAGACACCCGTGAGGCGTTGGTTCACTTCTTTCGCATAATCCATGTTCCACTCAATTTTACCGCTGCGCTTGTTGAATTTCGCCATAGCCACAGGTGTATAGTTCATGAAGTTCATTCCAAGATATCCCCGATCTTTGAAGAGGCTGATATCGAGCTCCAGATTCACTATGGCCAAATCGGCAGCGCGCTCAAAACCCTTGGTGTCGATATGAACCACCTTGGTGACATAAGGCACTTTACCAAACTTCAACGTAAATGCGGAATATCTCGGGAGGTTGATGCTGTACTTTCCTTTCGGGCCTGACATTTCGGTAGCTACCAATTCTTCACCCGACCATATTTCAATTGGAATACCCATTACACCCTTCTCAGATGAATCGGCCAAATTCAATTCGAGCACGTTTCCTTGAAAGGTGAATGATTTTACTTTCGATTGTGCTGTCATCCAATGCACACATAGCAAGGATGCCAAAATAGCAATAGTTTTTTTCATTGTTTAAGTCAGTTTTCGCTCCTGTATACACGCACCGAGAGGAAAAGGTTACGGATCTGACTTCTTTTTGGCGCGCTTCTCCGGCTTCTCATGAAAGAAATAGCGGAAGTCGGCCGTGAGGTAATTTCCACCCAACCGAACGAATGTGGTTGTGGGATCATCGTCGCGCTGGAAAATAATTCGCGTGGTGCCTATGTTTTGAAAAGGTCTGTGATAAGAAGCTCCAATGTAAAAATATCCCTTTTCGGGAGTGCGCCATTCAAAGCCATAATTGGCGAGTAAGGCAGGTTGAATCCAGCTGTTTTTATACGTTTTCTGGTAGAAATCGTATCGCACTGTGTCGCGAAACTCATACATAGAAGATTCCACATTGCTTGGATACAAATCGAGCGATGCACCAGCGCTGGCATTCATGAAAATTTTGTCGGTTAGCTTCACAAACACCATCGCTTGAATAGGAATTTCATAGCAGATGTATCGAAAACGAAGCTGCTTCTCGGCTTGAAGTTCCGGGTGATTAAAATGCAGCGTGAAGTTGCGCTGAACTATACAAATGCCCGACTCCAAGCTCCAATTTCGGGTTAGACCCTTTCGCACCACCATTCCGAAATTGACTCCTGGGTTGGGTTCGAAATTCACTCGTAAATTTTCCACTTCTGCATTTTCCGTTCCTGTTCCGAAATACTTACTCGGTATGAGGGGTTTGATTTGAATACCCAATGTTGTCACATTCACCTGAGCCAGCGAAACGCCGGAAACGGCAAGAAGCCACAAGAGAATACCATGTGTAAAATGAAATCTCATCAAGCGTTGCTGTCTATCCAATGAGTAACATATTCGAGCGGCCTTCTGTGTTGCACAGGACGCTCACCTTCCGGATAACCTACATAGATTAATCCAAGGCATCGGTCGCCTACCTTTAAATCAAAAAATCGGAGCGACTCTTCCTGGTTAAGCAACTTGGGTGTTGACCAAAATGTGCCCAGACCATAGGCCGTAGCCGTAAGCATCATGTTCTGAACAGCACACGCGACCGCTTCTATTTCCTCTAATTCGTCAATTTTCCCTGTGGGGTCGCGCTCCATGCAAACCGCAATGACTACCGACGATTTCTCAAGGCGCAACGCCATGCGATCGTATTTAGCTGTGCTAAATTTTTCAGCAGGTGTAATCCTTTTATAGAGATCAGGAACAAATTGCCGAATACGATCGACACCATCACCCATGAACACCCGAAAGCGCCAGGGCTGAGTCAAACCGTGCGTGGGTGCCCACAGCGCGTTATTGAGCATCAACTCAATTTGTTCGCGATGAACTTTGCGTGACGAAAATTTTTCAGGCGCAATGCTTCTGCGGTTGCGGATAACCTCGGTTATTTCACTCAGATTGTACTTCATAATTGAACTTGAAGGCAAAGCTAAGCCAGCGAATGTTTGCACAACCATGAAAAGGCGCAACCGAAATTGCAATCGATTGTTGTTAGGCTGGTACATTGGCCATTCAAAAACAATTATGAAAAAAACGTATGTAATCACGGGTGCAGGCTCAGGCATGGGTCGCGCCACTGCAGCGCTTCTCTCGCAAAACAAGGATGTGAAATTGCTGCTCATCGGGCGCACACAAACAACCCTGGAGGAAACGCTTTCAATGCTCGCTAACTCTGAAAACCACACCATCGCTGCTATTGATATTCGTGACGCAGCCAGTTGGAAGCAAACCGTCGCTGCGAATTTTGATGAAAACACACAGCTATGTGGCGTATTTGCCAACGCTGGAGTCGGCGGGGAAAACCACTACGGCGCGGAAGATCGATGGGAGGAAATCATCAGCATAAACCTCACAGGCACCTATGTCACCCTCATGGAGTTGCTTCCGTTTTTGAAAAAATCGACCGATGCTTTTAAACATATTGTAATCACATCGTCGTGCCTTGCGCGCTTTGGCGTGCCCAATTACACGGGGTATTGCACTGCAAAAACGGGCTTGTTGGGGTTAACTCGTTCCCTATCGGTTCAGCTAGCAAGCGATCGCATATTAGTAAACGCCTTGTGCCCGGGTTGGGTTGAAACCGAAATGGCAAAAGCCGGCATTCAGAATCTGGCCGATCGCGGTGGCGAATCCTATAACGTTGAATTCGACAAGCAAATGAGCTACGTCCCGTTGGGGCGCATTTCACAACCCGAAGAAATTGCACGGATGGTTGCGTTTTTATTTTCCAACCAACAAACCTCTATTACGGGCCAGGGCATCGACATCAATAACGGATCATACATGCAATGAGAAAAATAGTTTATACCCTTCTAGTCGTTTCCGGAAGTCACATGGCATGTGCTCAAAACACTACTCCCGCTTCCGACTCTACTATGCTAGCCACGATATACAACGAGGTGATGCTACACGGCGAATGCTATGAAAATTTACGCTACCTGTGCAAGAATATCGGCCATCGACTGGCCGGATCAGAGAGTGCGCAAAAGGCAATTGATTGGGGAATAATTACACTGGACCAAACAAAAGCTGACAACGTATTCCTCATGCCCGTTGAGGTTCCACACTGGACACGCGGCTTGTATGAATACGGAGGTTATGCATGGGATGGCACGCAGAAGCAACTTGCTTTGACTGCGCTCGGAGGCTCAGTAGGCACAGAAGGGAAAAAAATCACCGCAGAAGTTGTCGAGGTAAAAAGTTTCGAGGAGCTAAAAGCCTTGGGCGAGGAAAAGGTGAGAGGTAAAATTGTATTTTACAACAAGCCGCTCGATGCCACGCTCATCAATACCGGTGCGGCCTACGGAGGAGGCTACCCGATTCGCGGGCAAGGACCGAGCGAGGCCGCCAAATTGGGCGCTGTTGCATGTCTGATTCGTTCACTAACCCTGGCCGACGACAACTATCCGCATACCGGAGCGACCAA
>CAMAYP010000006.1 GCA_945862415.1 Chryseobacterium gleum
CACGCCTTTATCCCACAAACCCCAGGCTCCCTCGGCATTGGTGGTAATGGGGGAAATCCAAATGGTGTTGATGCCCAACTTTTCGAAGTAGCCATCCTTAATCTTTTGAGTAATCCCTTGCAGGTCACCGCCCAGGTTGTTGGCCTTCGGGTGAATGGTAGAGTCGGGTGTAGGTCTGTTGTTGCTTGCCTCGCCGTCCACAAAGCGGTCGACCATGACGAAGTACATCACCGTATTGCGCAAATCACTGCGTGTTAAGTCGGCAGCATTGGTGATGACTTTGCCCTTCTGCAAGGGAACCAAAATGTCGTTGTAGCGCTGGGTGTCATTATCGGCATACACGCGCAGATGTGAGCGCTCCAGTTGCTCGGCTGTTTTCGGGATATCAATGTTGATCTTACCATCCTTCAAAGACGCTGGTACGATCTGATTGTCGACGTAGGCCAACACATGCTTGCAAGCATCGCCATCCACAAGGGTCACGCTGCCTTGCGTGGATGCTTCTGTAAACATCATGGGCTGTTTGTCGGTTGAAGCGCCTGCCTGAAAAGTGTTGTTGAGACCGCCCATGCCGTTGCTGATGGTGTTGGTATTGGAAGCGTCCATCATTTCGGCACCGTCTTCCCAAATGCGATATTGATAAAATCCTTGGTTCAACACCAGTTCTATCGTCCAGGTATCGCCATTTTTCACCAACTGGGATGCTTTCCGGTTCCAGCCGTTCATCGATCCGGATAGCTCAACTGTGGCAACGTCTGAACTCGAAGGAGTGTAGTTGAACGTGTAGCGAATTTTATTCGTTGCGAACACCGGGATGTCATAGGCCGCGCCGTCGTAGGACACATGCAGGTTACTTACAGGAGAAGGAGCCGCGCCTATGAGCATCAACACACCTGTTGTGTCTGTATTCCATGTCTTGTCATTCCATTGTACGCTTTCGATTTTATCTGCATCTGCGAAGTAGTCGGTCAGCATAACCAATGTAGTGTCGAGCTGCAGTCGAACGGGAGAGGCTAACCCCTGAATGGCCTTGGCTGTTTTGATCTCCTTTTTACTCGCTACGCAGGCTGCAAAAAGTGCAACAATAGTGGAGAGTATAATAATCGTTTTTTTCATGGTCTGTTCGGTTGATAGTTCCACGACATCATGCGGTTTTTTCCTTGCGTGTCATCGTGAATTTCGGGTGATTGAATTGAAAGGAGGGAAGCGAGTTCCATCAAAGGCGCCGCCATTTGCTCATGTATTTCGCAGAATACTTGTCCTCCTTTAGTCAGCAAGGCGGGTGTCAGTTCCATTAACCTCCGATAGAATACGAGTGCGTCTGAATCATCCGTAAACAAGGCCAAGTGTGGTTCATGTTCCGTGACTCTTCGCGCCATGCTTTCCTGCTCCATCTTTGGAATGTAGGGAGGATTGCTTACAAGGATGTCATACGTTTTTTGAGGATGAGCTTCCAGAATATCCATCCGCAAAAAATCGATTTCAACGTCTAGCTTTTCAGCGTTTCTTCGGGCCAATCGCAATGCATCATCACTCACGTCAAGTGCGGTCACATCAGCTGCGGGAATGATTTTTTTAAGCGCAATGGCAATACATCCGCTGCCCGTTCCTACATCCAAGATGCGAGGATTTTGTTGCGTGTTTCTCTCGCCAATGAGTCGAACCAATTCCTCGGTTTCAGGGCGGGGTATCAACACACTTGGGCCAACCTCCAACTGCACATCGAGAAACCAGGCATAGCCCAGTATGTATTGAATGGGCTCGTGATTTAAAAGTCGCTTCAGTGCAAAATGGTAACGCAACAGCTCCGATTCTCCCAAGCGCTGCTCGGCATTCATCACCACTTCTGTGCGGCTCCAACCGTTATACGCTTCGAACAATTGCTGAACGAGATTTCCCGCCTCACGCGCGTCATAGCAGCCTTGAAGCTTCTCGATGAGGTAAGCACGCAGGGTGGAAGCCTTATTATCAGCAATGAGGTGATTCATTGGAAACCGAGCTCGTTCTATTACTTCTTAACGAAAACCTGATAGCCATGCGGAGGAAGCTCTTGATGGCCTTTGGTGTAAAGCGTAAGCGACTGAGCATTGAAGATGCTGGGGTATTCGCCTTCCGGCATGTTTTCAATGAAGTCAACGCTTTGTGGTTTGTCGCTGAAGTTGAGCATCACAACTACCTGGTTGTTGTCTTTCGTGCGAGAGAAGCAATACAGCACATCGTCGCTGCTGGTTTTGATTTTCTTGAAAGCGCCACCAAACTCACCATTCCACAATGCAGGGTTTTCCTGGTGTACCTTGAACAAGCGCGTGTAAAAATCCTGGAACTTATAATTGTTCCATTGAACCGTGTCTTTTTCAAAGAACGAGAGTCGGTGAGGGGTGCCGTCGGCCTTTTGCTCACCACCTTCCTGGCCGGAGTATAATAGTGGCATACCGCCAATGGTCATAGCCAGCACATCCATAGTTTGTCGAAGAGAACCGAGGCGCTCATTGCCGGTTCCATTCCACGAGTTTTCATCGTGGTTGGTGGTGAAGTACATGCGGTACGAGCTGCGTGGGAAGGCCGTGTCTTGCTTCGCCATATAAGCGTCGATATCGCTCAGCTTTTTTTCTCCTTTAGCAACCTCGTTGGTGATGTGCATAAACTCCCACGCATAGCTCATGTCGAATGCCTTCAGGTGATGCTCCTTGCGCTCTGCCTCAGCCAGCATGAAAACAGGCTTGATGCTGTCGAGCGCTGCACGCGCCTGATCCCAGAAAGGAGTGGGCACCTTCTCGGCCACATCGCAACGGTATCCGTCGATGTCGCACTCTTTCACCCAAAACTTCAAGGCGTCGGTCATGCCGGTCCAAAGTGCTTTGTTCTCGTAGTTGAGCTGCGCCACGTCCCACCAGTCGGTGCCGAGTGGAGGTTGAATCTTACCGGCGGTGTCGAGCAAGTAATACTCTAAGTGGTCCGTGGTCCACTGGTTATCGAATGCGCTGTGGTTGGCCACCCAGTCGATGATGACCTTCATGCCGTTGTCGTGCGCGGTCTTCACCAAGTTCATAAAGTCTGCAAGTGAACCATAGCTCGGGTTCACGGCCTTATAATCCTTCACACTGTAATGGCTGCCCAATCCACCTTTCCGATTCACTTCACCGATGGGGTGAATAGGCATGAGCCAAAGAATATCGACACCCATCGACCTCAGGCGAGGAATGTCTTTGCTGAAAGCGTTGAACGTGCCCTCAGGAGTATGCTGACGAATATTTACCTCATAAATGGTCGCGTTTTTCGACCAGTCGGGGTGCTGCAGCACACGGGTGTCGGAGTGACCAATAACTTTAGCTTCAGCATCAGATTGTGGAGCATTGCCGCAGGAAAGGATGAATCCGGCAAAAGACAAAGCCGCCAAGGAGCGCAGAATGGTTTTCATAGAGTTTGATTTGGTAAGGGCAAATCTAAGTGTTGGAAGTACACTTTCGGCGTCGTGGATTTTGGGATCGTAGGGGAAGCGGTTGACCCAGGACTGGTGACTGGCTGCTGGGTACGTTTGGAGGCCGTTCTCATTGTGTTTCTGATTCTGATTCTCATTCTGGAATTTTTAGAATGAGAATCAAAAACACAATGAGAATTTGTATAGCGAATGGCTTTCCTTGAGCGTTGGGGTTGTTAATTCGATAAATTCCGAATCATAGCATACAGCATTTTTGAGATCTCGCTTGCTAGGGATAATTGAGAGTTGTGCGTTTGAATTTGGATGCTGTTTTCATGCCTTATTAAGTCTAGTATTGCAACACACTCGAATACCGAAGCTCTTGAGATGGTAAAAAAGTTCTTGCGGTCGGCAGGTGATTTTCGACCAGAGCCTTCAGCAATATTCAATACAATGCTGTATGATGCTCTGGACAGTTGATCTCTTACATGTCTCTCAAGTGATTTGTCTTTTGTTATAGCCCTGCAGCCAACATAGAAAATCTGAGCCTTTTTATATACTTCCAGTTTTTGGAAATCGAATAGAATAGTTGTGGTTTCTACAGCCATAACGTTTAGTTTTATGAGGCTAAACTAGCTCACATGCTTCAGGGCCTTGGCTCATAAAGTACTATAAATTATAGGAATATTATTCGGCAGTTATTCTGTTTCTTTCTCTCATTCAGTTTCTGCTTGTGTTTCTCTTTCTGGAAATTTTTAGAATCAGAAACAGAAACACAATGAGAATGAGTGGATGGCGCCCTCATTCTGTTTCTGCTTGTGTTTCTCTTTCTGGAAATTTTTAGAATCAGAAACACAATGAGAATGAGGGGTCGGCGCTCTTATTCTGTTTCTGCTTGTGTTTCTCTTTCTCTTTCTGGAAATTTTTAGAATCAGAAACAGAAACACAATGAGAATGGGAGGTCGGCGCCCCCTTCAATCCTACAAAAGACTCAACTGCTCACCCCCCTTTTTCTTCTTCACCACCGATTTTTTGCGAGCATGCGTCGCCACGATGCGCTTACCTTCTGCCTTCACGTCGTCTTTTTTGCGATGGCCCCAGATGGCTTCGCGAGCGTGGCGAGCGGCCGATTCAAGGGCAATGATCGGGGCAGGGTAGTCGGTGCTGATGTGCACGCCGCAGTGAGCTTGCTCTTCGGCCGTCATAAGATGGGGTTCGTGAATGTGTTCGGCAGGCACAGCGCGAAGTTCGGGCACCCACGCCTTGATGAATGCGCCTTCCGCATCGTGGTCGTGGCTTTGCTTCACAGGGTTGTACATACGCACGGTGTTGACGCCCGTGGTGCCTGCCTGCATCTGGAATTGCGGATAGTGTATGCCGGGCTCGTAGTCGAGGAAAAGTCGGGCCAGATGATAGGTTCCTGAACGCCAATCCTGATACAAGTGATGGCAGAAGAAACTCACCAACATCGCCCGCATGCGGAAGTTGATCCAACCGGTGGTGTGCAGGCATCGCATGCATGCATCGACGAGCGGAAAGCCCGTCAGTCCGTTTTCCCAGGCTTCGATAAGCGCGGAGTTGTGCGCTTTTACCAGTGACTCATAGCCGGCATTTACGCAACGCGTTTCGTAATCACATTCTACCTCGAACTTCTGGATGAAGTGATCTCGCCACTTGACACGCGTAAGAAAGCCATCGACCCAACGCTTACCCTCCGCAGCGCGGGGATGCTCCAAGGTATTTTGGTAAACCTGACGCACGCTCACGTTGCCCCATGCCAGATAGGGCGAGAGGCGGCCACAGCTGATTCTGCTCTCTGCAGGTTTGGAGATGTGTTTATTATAGTTCACCCCGCGTTCTTCCATGAAGCTACTCAGGTAGCGAAGGGCTATGTCTTCACCTGCGGGTTGGAATTCGCGTGGATAGTCTGCCCAGGTTCTTTTTAATTCGTCGGGTAGGGCAAAGGGGTAATCCGGCATTACAAGTTCCTGCCGACTGAACGTATTACGGATGATGGGGGCGTGCATGAATCCAAACCATTGCTTGTCCCACCCCTCGCGGTTTTTGATGCCGCGTTGAATGCCGTCGCGCTTACATTCATTCCAGCGAATGGCTCGCTCATCGCACCACCGTTGGACGGCCTTGTCGCGCAACCAGGTAAGGCGAACGCCGCTTTCGCGGTAGCTGAAGATGTTGAGGATGTCGAAATGTTCGGCTATGCCGGAGAACACATCCACCGCTTCACCATAGGATACGTGCACGCAACGGTTAGACGCTTTCAATTTCTCGTTGACCTGCAACAGGCTCTGATATTGAAACTGAAGGTGACGCGTGCTGGTATCGGGGTGAGCAATCAACGACGGCTCGAAGCAATAGACAATGAAATAGTGCACACCCGCCTTCTCGGCCAGCATGAGCGGCTCATGATCCTGCGTGCGCAGGTCGCGCTTCATCCAGACGAGGTTGATAGGGTGCTTTGCTCGAGACATGGTTTGGCGAAGAAAGTGAGGATGGGGGTTAAACAAGGTGGGGCGAGGACTGGGGACTGGATGCGATTGGCGGGTATTCTCATTGTGTTTCTGCTTCTGTTTCTCTTTCTGGAAATTTTTAGAATGAGAAACAGTAACAAAATGAGAATGAGTGGGGGCGCGCTCTACAATCCTGAAATCCTTTCTCTGCGCCCCTTTGCGGTTAAAAAAAGAAACAGTAACAGAAACACAATGAGAATGAGTGGTCGGCGCCCTGCAACTTTCAACTTTCAGCCTTCAACCCCAGAATCTTATCCGCCAGCACACTGCTCAGCTTCTCATACGACTCGTGTGTCCAACCGGCTATGTGCGGAGTGAGGACCACGTTCGGCAGGGCAATGAGATCGCGCATGGCCGTGAGCGATGGATCCTTTTCCAGACCTTCGAGCGAGGCTTTTTCATATTCAATTACATCGAGACAGGCTCCGCGCACTCGGCCGTTTTTCAATGCTTCGACCAATGCTGCTGTGTCGGTATTCTTTCCGCGAGCGGTGTTTATGAAATAGATAGGCTTGACAAACGAGTTGAAAAATTGCGCATCAGCATAATAGTGCGTTTCATCATTGAGCGGTAAGTGCAAACTCACGATATAGGCCTCTGCTTGAAGTTCTTCCAAGGAAACGGGAAGAGCCCATTCGTCACTAAACTGACTCTTATACTTGTCGTGGGCAATCACTCTCGCGCCAAAGCCGGAAAGCTTCTGGGCAAACGAACTTCCCATCAATCCATATCCGATAATACCAACGGTCTTGCCGGCTATCTCATAACCACGGTTCTCTTCGCGTGGCCAGCGCCCGGCGCGCACATCGGCATCGGCCTGTCGTAGGTTGTTCAGCAACATGAGCAACATACCCAAGGCATGTTCGCCCACCGCATCGCGGTTGCCTTCAGGCGAATTGTAAACAGCAATGCCTTTGCTCTCCGCATAGGCCACGTCGATGTTTTCCAATCCGCTACCGCTGCGTGCTATGAAGCGAAGGTTAGCAGCTGCGTCAATAAAGGCCTTGTCAATCTTAATGCGAGATCGCACCACCACACCGGCGTATTCGTGCGCCATAGCCAACAACTCTTCGCGTGTGGCTTCATACCGACAATCGCATGTATAACCTGCTGCTTCAAGCCGCCGGTGCAATACTTCGTGAACACTTTCAATGAATAATACCTTCGCCATAAGCACAAAAGTAGGCGTATACGCTATTGCTTGAGCGCTGCCTTGAGAGTCGTCAGGTTCAGCTTGTGCTGATCCATTCGTCGATGCGTGCCTTGCTTCGAATGATGGCGGGCCAGGTATTCTTGCTCCGATTGGCCGGGTGTAGGCACCAGCAATGCTTGCACTTCAAGGTTGTGCAAATCCATGAGCGTGCTATACCCCGACCGGCATACCATGAGTTGAGCACCTTTGAGGGCAGTTGCCAGCTCAGAGTCGGGGAGGTCGTTCACAATGTGGACCATACCGTTTTGCTCCTGAACGGGCTCTTCAGGCTTGCCGAGCACCAAAAGGGCAGGACATTCAAGTTGAGGTAACACGTTTCGAAGCTGATTTTCAAAACGAGTGCGCGTGGGCTCCGGTCCTGAAACGATGGCCACTACGCGATACGGTTTTTCGTCGGTATTGCTGGTTGCATGAAAACGGGAAAGTGGACCGATGAATAAGGCCTTCTTGTCCCACATCCCGCCGTGCGAGAGCAATCCGCTCAGGTTCGTTTCGCTTTGATAATCGGGCACCCAAAGTGCTCTGAATCGCTTGAGATAGGTATTCAGCCATTTCCCTACAAACCATCGAAACGGCCCTGGCACTCGAAGGTACAATTGATGAGTAATGAGTGTACAAGGCACACGGTCGTGATAAAGCCCATACCGATTGTCGCTGCATACTTGATGGATGTTCTTCTCTTCAACGATGCGTTCCAACCACCGATGTTCGGCACGCACAACCCTACGCAATCTCAACAGTTGCTTTACCAGATGAGGAGTAATTGGGCCGTGTGTTGGATACGTAACGGCGTAGTCGGGAATGTCGGTGAGCAACTCCAGTTGCGGATAACGCGCCTTGAGCCAAGCTGCGCTTCTTCCGTTCGATGCAAGCACCACTTCGTGACCGGCTGCGAGCCAACGGTCAATAAGTGGTGCACACCGCGTTGCGTGTCCAAGTCCCCAATCGAGTGGGGCAACAAGAATCCGATGTGATGATTGCGACTGCATTGCACTAAAAAAGCGGTGCAAAGTACACGTATCTTGCTCACCAAATTGAGATGTTGTGGAAGAAATTACCCCCGAGATTGATGAGAAATACATGCGCATGGCGATGCGAGAAGCCATGAACGCTTACGATGCCGACGAAGTGCCCATAGGGTGCGTCATTGTGTGCAAAGGCCAGATTATAGCAAGGGGATATAACCTTACGGAGCGGCTGCACGACTTTACGGCGCATGCGGAAATGCAAGCTTACACATCGGCTTCGGAGTTTCTAAATGGAAAGTCGCTGCACGAATGCACCTTGTATGTAACACTCGAACCTTGCGTGATGTGTGCGGGTGCAGCCTACAACACACGCATCGGACGCATTGTTTTTGGTGCATACGATGAGAAGCGTGGTTTCAGCAAGTTTGGAGGCCATGCCGACAATGGTCAGGGCATAGTCCATCCACGTAGCGAAGTAGTAGGTGGTGTGCTGGCCGACGAATGCGCCGCACTGCTGACTAACTTCTTTCGAGACAAGCGCGACTGACAAAGTTTTGCATTTGGTTTTCATCTTGAATGAATTACCTTCGCGCTGCTAAAAACAAGTACCGTCCCTCAATGAACCCTCGATTATGCAATTCTCACTATCTAAAGAGCTACTTTCTGAGCTCCGCGAGTGGATTGCGGACGGAAAAGACACAGCAATAGCCCAAGCTACTATCGATGCGCACGCGGCCGACATTGCCGAGTTGCTCAACGAACTCAAACGCGACGAAGCCGTATACGTTTACCGTTTGCTCGATGAAGAGAAGGCCGCCGACGTCATGCTCGAGCTCGATGAGGACTTGCGCGAGAAGTTACTTTCTAGCCTCACGAGTCGTGAAATTGCTGAGGAGCTTATCGAGAACATCGACTCCGACGATGCCGCCGACGTTATCGCCGAGCTTCCCGAGCAAAAGCAGGAGGAAGTAATAGCCCTTCTTGGAGACGAGGAACAGGCTAGCGACATCATCGACCTGATGACCTACGCCGAAGGAACGGCAGGCGCCATCATGGGAACGGAATTGATCCGTGTAAATCAGAACTGGACGGTTACGCAAGCCATTCGTGAAATGCGCATGCAAGCCGAAGACCTCGATAACATCTACACCATTTATGTAGTCGACGATGAAGAGGTGATTCTGGGCACGTTGAGCGTGAAGTACATGCTTTTTAATTTATCGAGCTTACGCACGACCATCAAAGACCTCTACAAGCAAACCAAGGTAAGAACCGTTCAGGTGGATGCCCCGCTCGAAGAGGTAGCCAAGGTGATGGAGAAATATGACTTAGTGGTATTGCCCGTTGTGAACGAGCATAACGTGCTATTGGGGCGTATTACCATCGATGACGTGGTAGACATCATTAAAGAAGAGGCCGACAAAGACTACCAGATGGCGAGTGGTATCTCGGAAGACGTTGAGCACAGCGACAGTGTGCGCACGTTAACCCGTGCACGATTGCCATGGTTGCTCATCGGCATGGCCGGGGGAATGATAAGCGCGAACATCATCGGTGTGTTCGATATCAGCGAAAACCCGGGAATGGCTGTCTTCATGCCCCTCATCGCGGCAATGGGAGGCAACGTTGGAGTTCAATCGGCTGCACTTGTAGTGAAGGCACTGGCCAACCAAAGTGCGCTCGATGAAAACTTGGGGCAGAAATTATGGAAGGAACTCCGAGTAGGCCTCATCAACGGATTTGTTTGCTCTGCGATTATTCTGGCGGTGAGCTTGCTCTTTCACATGGATCTTACCTTGTGCATCACCGCTAGCATTGCACTCTTTTTTGTAATCCTGTTTGCCAGTTTCTTTGGCACTTGGATACCGATGACGTTGAATCGATTTAAGATTGACCCCGCCTTAGCAACAGGTCCGTTCGTTACAACGCTCAACGACATTTTCGGTCTCATTATTTATTTCTCCATCGGGCATCAAGTCATGGAGAGGCTCGGGCATTTGACGTTCTGAGCAAGACTGCATTCCCAAAAAGTACTATTCCGTTCAATCAGACGACGGCCGATTGTATTCGATTCAACCTCTTCAAGTACATTCGCACCAAATTATTTTGTATGCCAAAAGGAGTATTCCAAGTACCTGTGCCCGTCAACGAACCCGTGCGCAGCTATGCCGTCGGAACGGCCGATCGCGAGAATTTGTTGAATCAATACCGTGCTATGTACAACCAGGCTCCCATTGATGTGCCTATGTACATCGGTTCGGAATTGGTGCGCACATCCGACAAGCGCACCATGTCGCCGCCACACGACCATAAGAAAGTACTTGGCCACTTCAATTGGGGCACAAAAGCGCACGTGTCGCAAGCCATTGATGCTGCTCTGGCAGCAAAAGGCCGTTGGTCGGCCATGGCATGGGAGCAACGCGCTGCCATTTTCTTGCGCGCTGCCGATTTACTCGCAGGTCCATACCGCATGCGCATGAATTCAGCAACCATGCTGGCTCAAAGCAAGAATGCGTTTCAGGCGGAAATTGATGCAGCCTGTGAGCTCATCGATTTCTTGCGTTTCAATGTAGCCTTTATGCAACAGATTTACCGCGACCAGCCGGGCAATCAACCCGGTGTTTGGAATCGCTTGGAGTATCGCCCGCTCGAGGGATTTGTATTTGCCATTACACCATTCAACTTCACGGCTATTGCAGCCAACCTGCCCGCCAGTGCCGCGCTGATGGGCAACACCGTTGTTTGGAAACCATCGGACACACAAGTCTACAGTGCGCATGTCATTATGGAACTTTTCCGTGAGGCAGGTTTGCCTGACGGCGTTATCAATATGATTACTGTAGAAGGCAAGGACGCCGGTGATGTGATTTTCAGTCACCCCGATTTCGCAGGACTTCATTTCACGGGATCCACGGGAGTGTTCAAACACTTGTGGAAGGAAATCGGGACCAACATCGAGAAGTATAAGACCTACCCGCGCATAGTAGGGGAGACGGGAGGGAAAGACTTTGTCATAGCACATCCTTCGGCCAATCCGAACGAAGTTGCTACAGCACTCACTCGCGGCGCATTCGAGTTTCAAGGACAAAAGTGCAGCGCCGCAAGCCGTGGTTACATTGCCAAGTCGCTGTGGCCTGCAGTGAAAGAGCGTTTGATTCTAGATGGTGCAACCATGAAAATGGGAACACCCGAAGATTTCGGCAACTTCGTCAATGCCGTAATCGACCAGCGCGCATTCGACAAAATCAAAGGATACATTGAGTATATCAAATCGCAGCCCGACGTTGAGATTATCACCGGCGGCAATTGCGACGACAGCGTGGGCTACTTCGTTGAGCCTACCATTGCTGTTACTACTAACCCGAAGTTCCGCACCATGTGTGAGGAAATCTTCGGTCCGGTGCTTACCCTATATGTGTATGACGACGCGCAGTGGGCTGAGACCTTGCATTTGATCAACGATACGAGTGAGTATGCGCTCACGGGAGCCATCCTATCGCACGACCGCTATGCCATAGAGCAGGCAACGCGTGTATTGGAAGGCGCATGCGGTAACCTCTACATCAACGACAAACCAACCGGAGCCGTAGTAGGCCAGCAGCCCTTCGGCGGCGCACGCGCGAGCGGTACCAACGACAAGGCCGGCAGCTACCTCAACTTGTTGCGCTGGGTTTCACCGCGCACGATTAAGGAAACGTTTGTATCGCCGGTGGATTATCGGTATCCGTTCCTGGGTTAGGGACTGGGGACTGGTTACTAGATACTGATGAGTGGATGCTGAGCACTGGAGAAAGTTCGAATATCGCGAGGGATTAGCGGAGCGTAACCTTGGCGTAAAAGAATCGTGGTTTAAAACCAATTCAAACGTCTTGCATATTGGCAAATGCCAACTAAAACTTCGGCACGGGTTACGCCTCGCTAAACCCGCGCCATTGGGTAGATGTAATTAAATGAACGAAGACGATTTTATGCTGCTTTTTTGCTACCTGATTTTCGGATTGACACTTGGTTTTTTGACAGTCAGGAGTAAAAACCGACTAAAAACCCTGACTATAAATTTGATAGTGTCGGGACTGTATAGCGCACTTTTCCTTTACAACTTGACATTCAACAGCTCAGGAGGTTCGGGACTTGTATGGCTCATGTCTTTGCTGTTTTTCATTGGAGTGCATTGGATCATAAATTTGATAGGGGTAGTCTTAACTTTTTTCAAAAGACAATGAAAACAATAAGACCTGTCCCTCTCACCGTCATCTGTAATCCGTCATCTTTTATCTCGCATCCCCACGATTGAAATCGTGGGCTTGGCAACCCAACCCTCTGCAAAATGAACCTGCTTGACTGAACTCTGCACGCAGTCTCCACTAAGCGCCATCCATTCATTCTCATTTTGTTTGTGTTTCTCATACTAAAAAATTCCAGAAAGAGAATCAGAATCAGAAAGACAATGAGTACAGCCACCAATCGTCCTCAGTCCCCATTTCCCGCACCCCACGCATCATATTCATCCAATATCGCCTTGGCAAGAAGCTCCGCCATTTTGCGCGCGCCGGCAGGAGTGAAGTGCGTGTAGTCGGGTCCGGCGTATTGCGGATTGTGATTGACCCAGGCGATCATTGAATTGCGTCCGCCCATGACAGAGAACATATCCCAAAAGGCACAGCCTTCGGCAAATGCGGCTTCCTTCATGCCTTGGTTCAACTCTTCCAAGTAGGGCCACGTTTGCATTACACCGTTCACACTGGTGCTCATGTCGGATGGACCGATTACGATAACGGCGGCACCCGGATGCATCGACTTGAAGCGTTGGATGTGCGTGCGGAAGTATGCTCCGTGCTTGCGAGCCGACTCGCGACCGCTGAGGTAGGGCACACTGTTGCCTCCAAACTGAAGTATGAAAAGTCCTGCTTGCAACTCTTTGAACGCTGGTTGCATCGAGCCGGAATTGACACGAAAAAATGCACTTCCGTCGTTGCCGCGCAATGCGATGTTGCTCATGCCGACACCGCTCATACTATTGAGACTGATACCATAGATATCGGGGCTCGAAACAGCTTCAAACACAAAGCGAATGCGATTCGTTTGCGGTACGGTAAAGCTTCGTGATGCAATCGAGGAGGTAACAGGCAGTGTCTCGGTGGCTACCGGCACATCGTCGGCCAAGACTGTAAGCTGACACGGATGATTGCTGTTGCCAAAAAACAAAACCGCTTCCTGAAACTGCTTGCAACGGGAGGTAGCCATGGAAGACGGACGGAATTCGATGTAGGCTTCGGTTACTCCCGAACTATCGGCTGCAGCCTTCACGGGAGTGAAGCGCGTGAAAGCGCACATGGGACCGTAGTTCTGATGCCCGCATTTGCCGTTGTCGTAGCCATACGAAGTGTAGCGTTTCCAGTTACTGCTTTGAGTGAGTATAACAGAACTGGGCGGTGCAACCGGCAACGGACAAATAAGCCCGCAGCCCGAACCACCAAAGCGCGATTGCAGTTTGTCGCGCACGATGTTGGTCATGCGATCGCCTTCAATCTGTGAGTCGCCGTAATGAAACACATGCACTTTTCTTCCATTGGAGGCGTTGCTCAACGCTTCAAAAAAAGGGAAGAAGGAAGCGGAGTTCGCTTCGGCAAATTGAAGCGATGCGATTGTTTCGGTTCGTTGAATGGAACGTGAGGTATCGGCAGTTGCTGTTGCCGTCGAATCGAACATGGCCAAATGCGCATCGATGTCTGTCACCGCAGGAATAGCCGCTGAATCGGGTTGCTCGTTCCAACTCTTAAATCGAAACGTGTAGCCCGCTACTTGCAAGCCATCCGTTGGAAATACCATTGCAATAGCCCCGCATACCACGGCCACTGCAATGAGAAAAAGCAAAGTCTGTTGCGGACGAATAACCTTCATGGGCAATGAATCTCCAGGGCGCGAAGTAACGCTTAATTATTCAATGACCTTGAATTCGGTGCGTCTGTTTTTTGCTCTGCCTGCGTCGGTATCGTTGGTAGCAATCGGCATCGTTTCACCATAGCCTTTGGCCGTGAGTCGGGTAGTGGCTATTCCTTTTTTGATGAGGTAGTCGACCACACTTTGCGCACGGTTATTCGACAAGGTAAGGTTGGCTTCGTCGGAACCAACATTGTCGGTGTGTCCGCCAATTTCAATCTTCTTTTCCGGATTCCCTTTGAGAAGCGACACCAATCGATCGAGCTCAATCATCGACTCCGGCTTCAGTTCCCATTTGTTGGTTTCAAAGAACACGTTATTGAGAACTATGCTTGCGCCCGGGCGAAGCTTCTGCAGTTGCACATCCAATCGATACGGATCGTAACCGCTGAAATTTTTCAACGAGAAGTTTTCGGAATGGAAGAGGTAACCTTCCTTGCTAACATTAAGCGCATAGTCTTTACCTGCAGGCAGGCAAAGCAGATAGTCGCCCGTTCCCTTGTTGCTGTATGCTTCGGTTACGGTTTTGCCGGTTTCCAAATCGATGAGCTCAAGGCGTGCCTCGAGTTTTTTATAGCTCAGTTTATCGCTAATGATACCAGCAACGTATGTAACGAGTGAAGGCTGCACACGTTGTGGAAGGTTGAACTGATACAGATCGAGACCACCCTGACCACCAAAACGATCGCTGGCAAACAGGGCTATTTGTCCGCGGGCGGTAACTTGAATCGAGTTTTCGTCTTTGTGCGTGTTGATGGGGTAGCCCAGGTTAACAGGAGTATCCCAATCGCCACTGGGCAACAAGCGACTCATGAATATATCGAGTCCACCCATGCCTGAGTGACCATTGCTGCTGAAGTAAAGGGTATGACCATCGGGGTGAATCATGACACTCTCTTCTTCGAATACTGTATTGATTCTTCCCGGTACCTTCACAGGCACGGCCCATTGTCCGTCTTCTCGCAGGTAGCTGTAATAGATGTCTTGCTCTTTGATGCCGGCTGCAGTGCGCTTACCCCGAACGAAGTACAATGTGCGACCATTCGCTGCAAAGCTCGGCTGACTTTCCCATGTGTTGCTGTTTACGGTGTTGCCCATGTTTTCGGCGGCAGTCCAACCGGTGGCAGTTCGCATGGAGAAGAAGAGGTCGCAGCTGCCCAGTCCCTGGCGTGTGCCGCCCCAAGTGCCATCGGCTGCTTCGCACGCAGTGAAGATGAGCATTTGCCCGTCGGCGCTGAGTGTAGGAGCTCCTTCGTTTTTGTTGGTGTTGATTTCGAGTACAGGCTTCGCATCGCCCCATTGCTCTCCACCTCGCTTGCTCAAATAAAAGTCTTCCTGTTTGCGACCTTGTGTTTGCGGATCATCGATGAGCCGCGTAAACAAGAGCGTCTGTTCGTCGGCAGTAATGCAAGGGTAGTACTCGTTGTCTTTGGTGTTCACGCCAGGACCCAAATTAATGGGCTCAAACGGAACGGGGTGTTGCAGTGCACTCTTCGCGAATATGCAGCTGCTCAGAATAAGCTGTGCGCGCTTCTCTTGTTTAACATCGTTTTTTGGCAAGGGAATAAATTTCGAAATGGCTTTCTCTGCTTCATCGTAGGTGCCTTGAGCGAAGTAACATTCGGCCAGCATCATCCACGCAGCGGGGTAGAAAGTAGGGTCAATCGAGATGGCTTTTTTCAAAGGTTCAATAGACTTTTCTGTTTCTCCTGTTTCGTCGTATAGCTGCGCCAACATGAGTTGCGCCTCAATAAATTCGGGTTTTTCCTTTACCAATGTTTCCATGGTAGTAATTGCTTTCTCATAATCGAACGCATCGTAAGCTGTCAAAGCCTCTTCGAAAGTCTTGATGGCTTTTTTATCCTTGATGGTGTATGTGCGATTGGGCTGAGCAACCAGCTGAAGAGCCGGTAGCAAGAAAAGTAGAAGGAGAAGTTTTTTCATGTCCTGCGCGTTTGGCAACAATTGGGCCTCAAGGTAAAAACGTAGTCTCATGCTGAAGCAACGGCACATGCGAGTTATGAATTGTTGGCGTTGATAAGTGGATAGGAGAGCACTGACCTTGCGGGTTTGTTAATTTGATAGAAACGCAAAAAGCGCAAAGTGCGTTGAGATGTTCTCTTCGCTCTTTGCGCTTTTTGCAAATATCAAGTGCTTAAATAGTACTAGCTGGAACGTTTAAAAAACGAGCTCCAGCTCTTTTTCTTTGGCGGGTTATCGCCACCGCTGCTGCTGCCAGTTGCTGCAGAACTGGGGCTTTCACTTCTTGCGTTGCTGGTGCGTTGGTCGCTTTTCGGACGATTATCATTGCTTCGCGAATGTTGCCCCCTGTGGTTGTTTGGCTTTCGGCCACCGCCGCCACCCTGTCTGGGCGCTCCCTGACGCTGACCCTGGCCTTGGCGCTGACCTCGACCACTGTGTTCCGGTGGTGCAGGCACGCCCCTGGTAATGTCGAACGAAGGCTTCGGTAACTGACCTCTGTCTTCTCCTTGCGGAATAATCAAGCCTGTGAGCTTCTGAATGTCTTTGATGTACGACACTTCTTCTGCTTCGCAAAACGAGATGGCAATACCCGATGCACCTGCGCGTCCAGTGCGACCAATGCGGTGCACGTAGGTTTCCGCAACGTTCGGTATTTCATAGTTGATCACGTGCGTGAGGTCGTCTACATCAATACCGCGAGCAGCAATGTCGGTAGCTACCAACACACGGGTCGCTTTGTTCTTGAAGTTTTTCAGAGCCAATTGACGCGCATTCTGTGACTTGTTGCCGTGAATGGCTTCAGCAGTAATGCCCTTGCTCTGTAGGTCTTTCACCACCTTGTTGGCGCCGTGCTTGGTGCGAGTAAACACCAACGCTCGCTCAATTGTATGGTCGCTAAGCACATGAAACAGCATGGTTCTCTTATCGGCCTTGTCGAGGTAGAAGATTGATTGATTGATCTTCTCCGCAGTGGTAGCCGGAGGAGTTACTTCTACCTTCATCGGGTTGGTGAGAATGGTAGAGCTCAGTTTCTGAATTTCAGGAGGCATCGTTGCGCTGAAGAAAAGCGACTGACGCTTTTGCGGAAGCTTGGCAATCACCTTTTTCACATCGTGAATGAAGCCCATGTCGAGCATGCGGTCGGCTTCGTCCAGAATGAAAATCTCCAGGTGTTTCAAATCCACAAATCCTTGGTTCATCAAGTCGAGCAAACGACCGGGTGTAGCAATGAGCACGTCCACACCGCGCTTAAGAGCTTGCGTTTGTGGAAACTGTCCCACGCCTCCAAAGATGACGAGGTTCTGCAGTTTCGTGAAATTGCCATAGGCTTTGAAGCTCTCTTCAATTTGAATGGCCAATTCACGGGTAGGGGTAAGCACCAGCGCTTGAATGACACGTTTGCCATTTTGCGGTTGTGCCTTTTCATGCAAAAGTTGAATAACAGGAAGTGCGAAGGCTGCCGTTTTACCGGTACCCGTTTGCGCGCAGCCCAGCAAGTCGCGTCCGTTGAGTACAATCGGAATAGCTTGCTCCTGTATGGGCGTGGGTTTTTCGTAGCCTTCTTTTTGCAAGGCCTTTAGTATGGGCTCAATGAGACCCAATGATTCAAAATTCATTAGAATAAAATGTATAAATATGTTCGCGAAATGATCCGAACAATCAGGTGACGGAAATGGTCCCCTTGGGACACGCCTGATAAGCGTAAATCAACTTCACGGCGAATATACGGCTACATGGCACAAGATGCCTCACAATAATTACCCAAACTACTCTGTCACAAGCTCAATGTGTTCTATTGTATCACCTATTTCAATTTGATTAACAACGTTCATGCCCTGTAATACATGAGCGAAAATGGTATAGCGACCCTCGAGATGCGGAGTTGGTGTGTGGGTGATGAACCATTGGCAACTTTCGGTGTCGGGCCCCGAGGAAGCAAGGCCAACAGAGCCTGTGCTGTAGTCGTGCAGGCGGAATTCGGAGCGCAACGTGTAATCCGTTCCGCCCATTCCATCGCCGCGCGGACACCCGCCTTGAATGACGAAATTGGGCACTACCCGATGAAACGACTTGCCGTTGTAAAAGCCTTCTCGGCACAATTGTACAAATGAGGCAACGCTACCCGGAGCGTCTTCCACATGCAGTTCAATTTCGACAATGCCTTTGCTTGTGTGTATTGCGGCTCTCTGGCGGCGAGGAATCGAACGCACCAAGTTCCAATCGATTGGATGGTTGAATGCGACCTTTATTTCTTCCCGTTGTGTGAAACCCCACGTGTTGAGCGTCTTGACTATTTCGTTGGCAGTTTCTACTTCTTTTGGAAGCTGCAACTTCTGAAGAGCTTCAAGCAGAGCCCCATTCAACGCATTTAACTCATTTTCGGGCGAGGTCTTAAGAGAGAAATTTCTCAACTCAGCAGCACACAGTGCAGTGATGCCAATATCGCCCCGGTGCAAAAGGCTGAGCATAGCTTGCGCATATTTAATTTCAGTTGGAAAATCGGGTTGACCATGCGATTCAATGAAAGCTTCTGTATAGGCGTTGGCTTGGAGTATATCCGGATTGTTCAAGGCACGCTCGAGGCTTAGGGAGGAACTTTTCCCTGTTATACCCAATAGGCGAATACAAGCCAACCGTTCATAGTGAGCGAGGCTACCATCGATGGCCTGCAGCCATGTCTCGATATTCAGCGAATCACCGTGCTGGTGGAGCATGCGCGCGCAAGCAGCTCGAACAGGAGTTGAGCTCGAAGCTGTTCGAGTTTTGATTTCTAGAATTTCTTCCTGCACTAGTTGCTTGTTCTGCAAAGAATAGCAGGCTTCCTCTGCCACGGCACGTCTGCTGTCCTCGAGAAATGGTATAATAGCTGAGGCTGGAACACCCTTGTGTTTTCCAGCGGCGCGGCAAGTGGCAATGGTCCATTCACGAGATGACTTCGCATTCTGAAGGCTCTTTATTATAAAATTGGCAGCAGCAACTGACTCGGATCGTCCGGCGACAGCCATTGAAGCCGTCAGCGTAGTGGTGTCTTTTTCGAGTTCCAATGCTTGTATGAATCGGGCTGACTGAATTGTGTCTTTGAACCATTCTCCGCGATACCGCGACATCGAAAAGGCAATCACGCGACGGTTGATAACCGATTGATTTGGGAAGGCAAATGCCAGTTTATTGATGAGTCGTGTGTCGGGCCAACCACCGGAGTGCATCCAGAATGCAGCTTTCGCTATTGCGAGAACCCCAATGGAATCAGTTCTTTCGTAGTTAAAAAGCGCATTTGCTGCATCTTCAACAAATTCAGGAGCCGTCGACGAAGCGTGCAGACCACCCGCAATTTTCCCAATAGCCTCAGCCATGGCAATTATTGCCGCCGGATTTGCCTCATAGTTTAATTGAAGTGATAAGGGCTGTATGGAACTTGGGTGGAGTGTTTGACCCAATGCATAGGCTGCTCCTGCGCGCACTTCGGCAACAGGGTCAAGTATGGTCTTGTGTAACGCGTCAATGGCTCTTGGATCGCGAATACTAGCCAGAGCACAAGAAGCCTCAATCCTGAGTATTGGCTGTTTATGATTGAGATAGGAGAGCAAAGAGTCTGTAGACCGGTGATCACAGAAATCGGCAATTTTGACCAATTCCGGATCTAGGAATTTGTTGTAGGAAGTTGATTTATTGCATTGAGTGAGTCCAAAAGCAAGCATCCACATGAAGGCTCTGCTTGCAATTGAAGTTAGATAGGAAGGTTTCATTATCCGCAAAAATAGAAAAGCAGGGGAGGTACTATTCGGTGTTTGAATTCCGATACAATACCCAAGTTGACGTCACCAACTTGACGAAGGAATTAGCATATAAATGAATAACGGGGGATCGGTAGAAGCTTAGGCGTTGGCGATAGGCACAGAAACATGTAGACGGAAGAATCCAAAATGTTCATCAATAGCGTCGATATCAAATTTCACCTTATTTTCAGCACGTTTCACAATGGTTACCAATCCCAAACCAGCTCCACCTTGGCTACTATATTCTTCGTTACAAAGAATTTCGATGTACAGTTTGCGTAACGCAGTAGCATCCAGGTTTACCAATTGTTGCATGCGAGTTTGCATCGGTTCAATCATTTCGGAAAGAATAAGATTTCCGGAATAAAGGATGTACTCTGTGCTTGTTTTGGCCACAATTAAGAAAGAATGCATGTGACCTTTGCTATCGCGGGCACCGTGTATTGAAATGTTTTGCAGCAACTCGATTAACATACCGCAAACGCGTTTCATGGTTGAACGTTTGTCGCCTGTTTCCAAAACACCACTCTCAATTAGCTTTAGTGTATTTTCAACTTTAACCACATCGAAATCACCGAAGTGGGAGAACAAAAGAGTTGTGTTATCACCGACAGCAATAACGTTCGCAACCAAGTCGTGATAAATCGCTTTGAGCGTATCCAGTTTTTGACCTGTAATAGACGTCATACCGAGAGACGGAAAAGGTTGGTTGGGGTTAGCTATTTGTTCGCTCATCGGTAAAGAGTCAAATTCCGTCTACAAAAGTAAACAAAACAATGATGAATCCAAAATTATGTCCGACAAGTTTGTGCGAAAGATACAAAGCCAATTCCAAATACCTTCCATTTTTGGTTAAACGGAAAGTTGCTTTTATAAACAGACGAAATTTTCAGTGATTGAGTTTAATATATTGTTTATCAGCTGTTTTATCTCGTCATAAAACAATGTGGTCGTTAATATCTCAACCATGAAGTTTGATTTTGCATGTAAAAAATATGCATTGTATAAAGCAATTGTCATGAAAGAAGTTGATCAGAAAGAATTTTTCAGGTTGTAAATCCATTACAATCCGGAGTGCATCCTTTGCGACATCAATCAAGTAAAACCGTTAAAAATGCAAACGATGAACACATTGCCGGAAGTTAAAAAGTACGTGGACAGCTTCGCTCGTCCGGAAGGTTTTAACAATTACGCCTGGGAGGTAACCAAGAAATTGGCCCTTGAGGCATGGGAAAGCTACCTCGATAAGCGCCCATTCCGCCGCCAAATCAATTACATGTGCAAGGAATTCTATGCGATGATTCGCCGTCCGGAGGATGGGGAGTACATCCTTCCAAGGAATAGCTTCCGGATGCTTGGGAATGTTTGAGTTCGGGATGGTGAATGGCGTCAATTCTTCCAGCCTTGGCACTCGCGTATTACACGAAAAATAGCGCCTTGACCGTACTTAGTACTTAGTAATTTGCCATCGGAAATCTATCATCCGTCATCACCAATACCCTCAAAGCTCCTCCTTCAGGAACTTCCCCGTCCAGCTGCCTTTCACCTTGCTGACTGCCTCGGGAGTACCTGTGGCGATGATTTGTCCGCCGCCTTCACCGCCTTCCGGCCCCACGTCGATGAGGTGGTCAGCGACTTTTATGACATCCATATTATGCTCAATAACCAACACTGTATTGCCTCGGTCAACCAATCGGTTGAGCACATTGATGAGCATCTGAACATCTTGAAAGTGAAGCCCGGTTGTGGGTTCGTCGAGGATATAGAACGTATTTCCTGTGTCACGTTTTCCAAGCTCGGTTGAGAGCTTTACACGCTGTGCTTCACCGCCGCTCAAGGTGGTGGAGTGTTGCCCCAGTGTGATGTATCCCAACCCTACGTCCTGAAGGGTCTTTACGACATGGCGAATTTTAGGGTGGGCGTCAAAAAACTCAACCGCCTGATCTACCGTCATATCCAAAACATCGGAAATGCTTTTCCCCTTGTAACGAACTTCCAATGTCTCTCGGTTGTAACGTTTGCCTGCGCATATTTCACAACCCACCAGTACATCGGGTAGAAAGTTCATTTCGATGGTTTTAACGCCGGCACCCTTGCATGTCTCACAGCGTCCGCCACTCACATTGAACGAGAATCGACCGGGCTGGTAGCCGCGAATCTTGGCTTCCGGAAGTGCCGCATATAAATTTCGGATATCGCTGAAAATACCTGTATAAGTGCTGGGGTTACTTCGAGGTGTGCGTCCAATGGGGCTTTGATCGATTTCAATAACCTTATCCAGATTTTCAAGTCCTTTAACTGCCTTATAGGGCAACGGTTTCTTCACTCCGTTGTAAAAGTGTCGGTTCAGAATAGGGTAGAGGGTATGCTCAATCAGCGATGACTTGCCGCTGCCGCTTACTCCCGTTACTCCCACAAACATACCCAGGGGTATTTCGAGGTTTACGTTTTTTAGGTTATGCCCCGTGGCTCCTGTTAGTGTCAGCTTTTTCTTGTTGCCCTTGCGGCGTTCAGCGGGTACTTCAATGCGTAAATCACCCCGCAGGTATCTTGCCGTTACACTGTCTTGCTCTTTCAGTTCGTTTGGATTGCCCTGCGACATGATGCGACCTCCGTGCATACCTGCACCTGGACCAATATCGATGAGATGATCGCTTTGCAGCATCATATCGCGGTCATGTTCTACCACGATTACACTGTTTCCACCATCGCGCAACGCCTGCAGCGAGGCAATCAGTTTGTGATTGTCGCGCTGATGCAATCCAATGCTGGGTTCATCCAAAATATAAAGCACCCCCACCAGTTGTGAGCCTATTTGCGTAGCCAGTCGAATGCGCTGGGCCTCGCCGCCGCTGAGTGTTCGCGCACTGCGGTGCAAGGTGAGATAGTCCAAGCCCACATCGACCAAAAAGCGAAGCCGGTTTCGAACTTCCTTCAGTGATTCTTGCGCAATGGCCAACTGACGCTGGGTCATCTTAAGTTCAACCCCTTCGAGCCATGCTATCAGCTCGTGCATGCCCATCGACGACAGTTCAGCGATGTTCTTATCCCCGATCCGGAAGAAGAGTGCTTCCTTCTTGAGGCGTGCACCCGAACACTCCGGACAAGCAATTTTGTTCATGAAGCTCTCCGCCCATCGACGCAATGCAGGTGAACTGTCTTCATCAATCTGCTTCTCTATTTGAGCTATGATGCCCTCATATTTTATTTGATAGGTAACATTTCCTCCCGTGGTAACATCAAACAATTCTTCTGAACCATAGAGCAACACATTGATAACCTCTTCATCGATATCGGAGATGGCTGTCGTCAGACTGTAGCCAAAGTGTTTTACTACAGCCTCGACTTGTTGAAACGACCAATTATTTTTGCCTTCTCCGAGCGGCGCGATGCCCCCCTTTTTAATGGATCGCGAAGGGTCGGGAATGATCTTCTCCATATCAACTTCTGCAACTTCACCCAACCCACTGCAATGAGGGCAAGCCCCGTAAGGCGAGTTGAACGAAAAGAGATTCGGCTCCGGCTCCGCATAAGCCACACCCGAAGTGGGGCACATCAAATGGCGACTAAAGTGTTTCAGTGTAAGTGCTGCTGCCTTCTTTGCTGATTTTTTCTGATTTTCCTCCGCATGAGGCATCACCATGAGGGTGCCCTTGCCAAGTTTAAGCGCTGTATTTACCGTTTGTCGTATACGCGTTAATTCGCTGTCGGAAGCGTTCTTTTTACTTTCCGGCAAAGGACCAATCGCCAATCGGTCGACCACCAATTCAATATCGTGAATTTTGTAGCGATCCACTTTATGTCCTTTGGTGAGCTCGACTATTTCACCATCAATTCGCGCACGCAAATAGCCTTGCTTCATGATCGACTCAAAAAGCTCGCGGTAATGTCCCTTGCGGCCTTTGACCAACGGAGCCAGAATCACAATTTTACTGTTCGCGTATTCCTCACGTATGAGCTGTATGATTTGATCGTCGGTATACCGCACCATCGGTTGTCCCGTGACGTAACTATAGGCGTCGGAAGCGCGGGCATAGAGTAATCGAAGAAAGTCATAGATTTCAGTGATAGTACCTACTGTTGATCGTGGGTTGCGGCTAACGGTCTTTTGTTCAATAGAAATAACAGGCGAAAGACCATTGATCTTGTCAACATCGGGTCGCTCCATTTCACCTATGAACTGTCGGGCATAGGCTCCGAATGTCTCAATGTATCTGCGTTGGCCCTCGGCATAGATGGTATCGAAAGCAAGCGACGACTTACCGCTGCCGCTCAACCCGGTAATTACGACCAGTTGATTGCGAGGAATGGTAACATCTATGTTTTTCAGGTTGTGCTCGCGCGCACCAATTACTTCTATTTGCTCTTCGCCAATTTGCATAGCGCAAAGATGAACCAGCCACGGTAAAAACACGAATTGATTATGCGACAATTAGTCAACACCCACCATGACTCACAAGAGCTCCTTCTGTAGTATGTTTGTCACTCTTGGCCGCGTACTATGCTTTTTCACACGTCTACTTTTCTTGTTTTTTTCCTGACGGTCTTTGCCTTGCATTGGTGGGTTGTTCAACGCGCCGTGAAATGGCAAAACGTGTTGCTATTGCTGGTGAGTTATTTTTTTTATGGATGCTGGGATTGGCGCTTTGTTGCTTTGCTTTTGTTCTCTACATTGTTGGATTATTACACGGGCATTCAAATTGGTAATAACGAGAATGAGCATAAGCGTAAAATCTGGCTATGGATAAGCGTTGGTATTAACGTTGGACTTTTGGGCGTTTTCAAATACTATGATTTTTTCGCTCTTTCGTTGGCCGATTTAATGGCATCTATAGGGTGGAATGTGGATGTGGTGACGATTCAATTGATTTTACCGGTGGGAATCTCGTTTTATACGTTTCATGGCCTTAGTTATGTGCTCGATATTTATCACAGGCGAATCACGGCCGATCGCAATTTGATTGATTATGCTCTTTTTGTGAGCTACTTCCCGCTGCTGGTTGCAGGACCCATTGAAAGGGCGACACACTTGCTGCCACAACTGAAGAAGGCACGCTGTTTTAATTCTACACAGGCGGTGGAGGGCTTACGCATTTTCTTGTGGGGGCTTGTAAAGAAAGTTCTCATAGCAGATAATTGCGGCATCATTGCAGATGCAATCTATGCCGATCCTTCTCAATGGAATGCGCCCATGCTTTGGTT
This sequence comes from Chryseobacterium gleum, assembly GCA_945862415.1. Taxonomy (GTDB): domain Bacteria; phylum Bacteroidota; class Bacteroidia; order Flavobacteriales_D; family Sanyastnellaceae; genus JAIBBG01. The sequence goes on from CAMAYP010000006.1 coordinate 25,029, forward strand.
GGGAGTAGCTATGTTCACGATACAGGTTTATGGCGATTTCTCTGGCTATTCCGATATGGCCCAAGGGGTTTCGCGTATTTTCGGCATTGAGCTCATACGCAACTTTAACTATCCGTATTTCTCGAAGAGTATTGCTGAGTACTGGCGGCGCTGGCACTTGTCGCTAACCGGTTGGTTTCGCGATTATATCTATTTTCCATTGGGGGGCAGCAGAGGCGGTAAATGGCAGCAAGCACGCAACATTTTTATCATTTTCTTGCTCAGTGGGTTTTGGCATGGTGCCAACTGGAATTACGTTGGTTGGGGATTCGTAAACGCCTGTTATTTCTTACCGGGAATCATCAGAGGGAAGAAGGAAGTATGGTATGAAAAACATCTAGACACGAGTCTAAAAGGACGATTGCTTGAATGGGGGTTGATCCTGTTTACCTTCATTCAAATCATGTTGGCGCTGGTCGTGTTCCGAAATACCGGTATTCACAATATGCTGGTTTACTTCCAAAATATGTTTGCCGGAGATTGGAGCCTGCATGTTCCGCCAACACTCATCGGATTCAACAAAACCATGGTGCTGGTTTGTCTTTTTTTCGGGGCGGAGTGGTGGTCAAGATACAAAGAGCATCCATTGGATCGCCTCCATGATCATATGGGCAGACCGGTGCGCTGGCTTATCTACTACACCATTATACTGATGCTCGCGTGGTTTGCCGGACATCAACAACAATTTATTTACTTCCAGTTCTGATATGAAAGGGATCGTATTTCGTGCGCTTCTGTTTTTTCTGCCCATTATGGCTGTGCTGGCTATTTATGCATACCTCGACCCTTTTAAAGTCATTGGCTTATATGCCAATTACAAGCCGCCCGGACAAGTTTTAACTGTGCCACTCAACCAAAATAGAGTTAGTGCGGGTACATTTCTCTTTTACAACGACACGGCACGCTACAACTCATTCATTTTTGGCAGTTCAAGGTCCATGTTTTACGAGGTGGAGGACTGGAAAATGCACATTGGCAGTGACGCCCGATGTTTTCATTTCGATGCTTCGGCTGAAACGTTGGAGGGTATCCTGCATAAGCTGCAGTTCCTTCAACGTCGAAAGGTTGAGTTCAAGAATGTTTTACTAATTCTCGATGTGGATATTTTCCGGCCTTACAACTTACTCAATGAGCATTTGTACATGGAAGATCCAATGGTAGTAGGGTGGGGTAAATGGTTGCCTTTTCAAAGCAGCCATTTCATGGCATTCATGGACCGCAAATTTTTAAAGGCATATGCGGATTATAAAATTACCGGAACAGGGAAACCATACATGTCGCAACTGAGCCTGCTGGACGACAAGCCTTTTACGTACGACCCTTCGACCAATGAGATGAGCTATTCATTCTTTGAAAGTCAGGGCAATGACTACTACAATGCCGAGCGAATGAGTAAGTTCAAGCCCGAAAGGGATGGAAAGCTTCGCTTCTCAGCACCCGCAATTAATGAAGACATGATAGGTCAACTGAAAGAAGTTTCCGAAATTCTGACAGGTCAGGGAGGCGATGTACGTATTGTTATTAGTCCGCTCTACAACCAAATCAACATGTCTTCAACCGATTTGGAAGCACTGCAATCGGTTTTCGGCAAGGAGTCGGTTTTTGATTTTTCGGGTATTAATGCTCTTACGGCTAGCTTCACCGGTTATTACGAACGATCGCACTACCGTCCGCACATTGCGAAAGCTGTTTTAGATTCAATCTATAAAGCCCAACCTCGCTAAGTGCTTATATTCGCAAACGAAATTTGAACGATGGCATCCTCATCCAACCGACTTATTGGCATAGACGTGGCCTATTTGGTTGCTCTCATGGGTAGTGTACTGTATGGATTCACATACAGTATTGGTGATTTAGTAATGAATTCTCTGACGCACACCAAGTTCAACGTTATTTTCGATGTTTTTCCGGCTTTGTTTTTCTTTCTCAATGGATTTACGGTAACGCTTACTATGCGCGACCGACGTATCAGTAATCGAAAATTGTTGAGTTACTCAGGCAAAAGGGGCTCTGTGCTGCTAATTAGCGGATTGATCTTTTGCGGGATTTGGCCTATGAACATGCTTGTAGCTTCTGGGTTGATGTTCCTGATAATTCCATTCGTAGCGCAATGGAATGACTTGTTGATTCGAGTAATTACGCTTATTGCAATTGTACTGGGAGTCAGCTTATTGTTTTTAGATGTGCCCACACACATTGTCTATACGTTGCCTTCGCTGGGTGGTGGTGAGATCTACAATGGATTGGGTTTTTTGTTTTTTAATGGTTACTATTCACTATTGCCTTGGGTTGTATTTTTCTTTGCAGGACTGGTTTTTGGGCGGACCGATGTACGTCCAAAAGGATGGTTGGCTCCTTCGAGTTTAGTTGGATTGGTTTTGATAGGAGGAAGCCTTCTTGTAAATAGATATGCCAAAGCTTTAGATACGGATGTATTGATTCTTCGACGTTACGACTTGTTTTTCATGAACATTCGCTTGCTGTTTCCTGCTTTTTGTTTTTACGGAATCGGCGTTTCTATCGTTGTAATAAATACATGTATATTCTCTTTTAGAAAGCTTTCTGCAGCGCAGCCATTGAAGTTCATACAGACTATTTCTTCAATGAAATACAGTGTGGTATTGTTTTACACGCTCATTGGAGCATTCACAGTTTCGGCAACTAATGTTGAGTTTTTCACCAAGCCGATAGCCTTAATATTATACGTAATACTAGCAACCACACTTACCTTTTACCTGCCTTTTTTGTGGCGTAAGAAAGTTGCTGAGCAGGGGCCAATGGAATACTTCATTAAGCGTATTTCAGGCTCTGCCAAGAAATGAGCTTTCGTTTTCACCACCATACCCTTTTTTTTCACAGGCCAGCAGTGACCTCGCGCGACGTATTGTGCCAAAGAGATGTATATTTCCTACTAGTGCACTCTGAAGACCAAGAAATAAGGGGCGTCGGTGAATGTGCACCCTTATGGGGATTGAGCCCGGAATCAAAACCCGAACTTGAACGAACCATCTCTCATTGGCAGAATATCTTAAGCACACCCGATCTGTTGGTTTCGACCTTAAGTCGGATTTCTTCGCTTCGGTTTGGGTTGGAATCTGCCATGCGCGATCTAGCAACAGGCGGTCGAATGATGCCTTTTGAAGTCGATTTATCCAACAAAATCCCAATCAATGGATTGATTTGGATGTCGGACGCGCCAACCATGCTTGAAGAGTGCCGAGCGAAAGTTGAGGCGGGTTACACGACCATAAAGTTTAAAGTGGGCGCGCTCGATTTTGATCATGAGGTGGGGTTGATTCGCAAGGTGCGACAAGAGTTTTCACACCTTGACTTGGATATACGCTTGGATGCGAATGGAGCTTTTTCACCTTCCCAAGCAATGGGAAAACTGGAAGCCCTATCGGCATTTCGTATCCATTCAATAGAGCAGCCATTGAAGGCAGGCAATCTGGAGGAAATGGCACGCCTGGTAGAAAAGACACCCATTGCAATAGCGCTTGACGAAGAACTGATTGGGGTGCATTCCATTGAAAAAAAGACGTCGTTGCTCGATGCAATACAACCGCATTACTTGGTGTTGAAACCAACCCTGCACGGGTCTTTTTCCGGATGTGATGAATGGATCGACTTAGCCGAGAAACGAAAGATAGGGTGGTGGGCAACCTCTGCACTTGAGTCAAACATTGGTCTGAATGCAATTGCGCAATGGGTGCTCACAAAAAAGATTACACTGCCCCAAGGCCTTGGAACAGGTGGCTTGTTTACCAATAATATTGAATCGCCCTGGGTTGCCGAGGCAGGAATATTGCGCTATGACGCATCGCTTAGCTGGAACCTCAAACCGTTGCTCAAATGAACATTCATCCGTCATTTTCCTACAACGGGGTTTCAATACAGGCCAAGTCAGGAAGCAAACTGATTGCTGAAATTCGGGCATCTTCTCCAGAATGGGAATACCCATATTTGGACTTTATGCTTGAATGGTTGAATGAGGAGGATAGTATAGAGATTTCGACCTCCGGCTCAACCGGTGCACCAATTATTTGGCGCGTCAGAAAAGCTGCTATGGAGGCGAGCGCCAAGCTCACAGGTGATTACTTCCATTGCCATGAAGGCACAACCGCAGTACTGGCACTTCCCGGAAGTTTTATTGCGGGCAAAATGATGTTGGTGAGAGCAATGGTGCTTGGTTGGAGTTTATCATCTATCAAACCCACAGCCCGGCCTTTCGAAGAAATATCGAAATCGTTTGACTTTGCGGCGTTTACCCCCATGCAGGTGGCTCAATTAACCGCCCCGCAAGTGAATTTGTTGAGCACTTTTAAAACAGTCCTGTTGGGCGGGGCTGCCGTTTCTGATGATTTGCGCAAACTGTTGGCTGCCAGTTGCAACAATGTATATGAAACCTATGGAATGGCAGAAACGCTCAGCCATGTGGCGGTCAGAAAAGTTCAGCGTGATGAAGCACCTTTTCATGCGCTGCAAGGCGTTTCCTTTTCAGTGGATGAGGAGCTGCGGTTGCAAATTGATGCGCCACATCTTTCGGATAGCATTTTGAAAACACAGGATATTGTTGAGTTAACGAGTGCTACAACGTTTTACTATCGTGGAAGGTATGACCGTGTAATCAATAGTGGTGGAGTAAAACTATTTGCAGAGGTTATAGAACGCAAGTTGGGAGCTATCATAGTAGAGCCATTTCAAGTGACAGCGCACCCCGATGCCTTGCTTGGTCAGCGTGTTGTGCTCTTCATAGAAAGCGATTCGATTCAGGATGAAAGGGTACTAAGAGATAAGATGGCTGATATCCTGGATCGATATGAAGTTCCCAAGGAAATAATCATTGTAAAGGAATTTGAACGAACGCATAGCGGAAAAATCAAACAAATCGGCAAATGAATAGTGAATTGATCTTTGCATCCGGCAATGAAAACAAAGTTGCCGAGGTAGAATATAAATTAGGAGGTGTTATAAAACTCAAAAGCCTGAATGCTATTGGCTGTAACGAAGAAATACCGGAAACGGGAAGTACGCTCGAGGAAAATGCACGCCTGAAGGCGCGCTATGTTTGGGAGACGTACAATGTCGATTGTTTTGCCGATGATACGGGGCTTGAAGTTGAATCGCTCGATGGAGCGCCAGGCGTTTTTTCAGCCCGCTATGCAGGCCCTCAGAAAAATCCTGCTGATAATATGGCGCTGCTGCTTTCCGAGTTAAAGGGCAAATCGAACCGCCGAGCTCGTTTTCGGACAGTCATTTGTTTGATTCAGGGCGGTCGCGAGCAGTTGTTTGAAGGGATTGTGTATGGTGAGATTATCGAAAGTGCGCGAGGGTCGGAGGGGTTTGGATACGATCCGATTTTTGTGCCCGAAGGATGCAGTAAGACATTCGCAGAAATGACGATGGAGGAGAAGAACACCATGAGCCATCGGGGACGCGCCATTGCTTCGCTGGCGGTTTTTTTGAAAGTTTAATTCGCATAGTACTTTCAGTTGCCTGTATTTTCGTTGAATAGAATCCTTAACCGTCAAATCAACTCAAACTTATGGAGATTATTACCGGAAATATCGTTGCAACTGTTATTGTGATGCTGCTACTTTTCAAATCGTTTGTTGTAATTCAACAGGGAATGATGGGCGTAGTAACCGTTTTTGGAAAGTACCGTCGAGTGCTTTCTCCTGGTCTCAATTTTACAATTCCATTTATTGAAGTTATTTTCAAGAAAATCAGCACTCAAAATAGGAGTGTGGAAATGGAATTCCAGGCAGTCACTTTCGACCAAGCGAATGTTTACTTCAAATCGATGCTGCTCTATTCTGTTATGAATGGTGAGGAAGAGGTGATTAAGCGAGTTGCATTTAAGTTCATCGATGAGCGTAGCTTGATGCAAGCATTGGTGCGCACCATTGAAGGCACTATTCGCGCCTTCGTTGCTACTAAAAGACAAGCGGAGGTATTGGGTCTTCGCAATGAAATAGTGGAACACGTGAAAGCTGAAATTGATAATCGCTTGGAAGAGTGGGGGTATCATTTGCAGGATCTTCAAATTAATGACATCACCTTCGATGAGGCCATCATCAAGTCGATGGCGCAAGTAGTTGCATCCAACAACCTAAAGGCAGCAGCCGAAAATGAAGGACAAGCATTGCTAATCACTAAAACGAAAGCTGCTGAGGCGGAAGGAAATGCGATTAAAATTGCGGCACAAGCTGAGCGCGAAGCTGCGCAAATGCGTGGTCAGGGTGTAGCGCTATTCCGCGAAGAGGTAGCACGTGGTATGCAAAACGCCGCTCGTGAAATGCAACAAGCGAATTTGGACACTTCGGTAATCATGTTCAGCATGTGGACGGAGGCTGTCAAGAATTTCGCGGAATACGGCAAGGGCAATGTGATCTTCCTCGACGGTTCTCCCGACGGTATGGAAAGGGTGATGAAGCAAATGATGGGCATGAACCACATGATGGACCGGAAATAGGGGAGATACCTCCAATCCGATTTTACGGAAAACAAAAAAGGGATTCACGTCGAACCCCTTTTTGTAAACCTGCAAGGAAAATTTTGAAACCAACGCAGTTCTGGAAAAACTGCGTAACCGTTAATATGACGAATGCGTTAAGTGAGGGTTGCCTATTTTCTGCTGAAAATTTGTAAGTATCTACATAGTAGTCTTTTATTTCTTTACATGAGAAGTCTCCGATAGTTAGAAAAAGGCGAAATGAATCATAGATTGGAGGTTACTTTTGCGCCCGACACGTTCTTTATGGCAGAATTATACAATCCTCTACAAGTTGAAAAGGTAATAGCTCTCTTGAACAGCAAGTTCAATTGCGCTGTGCATGCGTCAGAATTCAATAATAAGTCGTATTCCAAATCGAGTCTCGGCGATTTACTTGTGCAGCGCTACAGCGATGAATTGTCGGGTGAGTGGACCACAGAAAAAGCTTTTGCAGTGTTAAAACGTGGGCTCTTGAAACTGGGAGTTTCTGAGGACGCTGTTACCAACGACGCATTATTGGAAACGTTCATTCCTCGCGAAAACCGTCGTGAGCGTGTAAAGGAATGGTCGCTGGCATCCGGCATGGAACTCGATGTTTTGAAGCCCAACGGCATTGTGAATGGGACGTTGATATTTCTGTTTTTCGCTTTCATACCATTGGGAATTGGCATGGACTGGTTTATAAGCGGCATCGGCATGCTGCTATGCGCAGCCGGTATTTTTCTATTCGGAAAAACAGCTCGAAATTTCAAGATGGAAACACTTGGCCAAATGGCTGAATCCATCGCGTGGAAATTGTATTTGCAACAGCAAAAAACCAACGGTTCACACTCAACAGTATCTATTCAAGTTGAGGTTAAACAGGCTCTCGAACGTGTTTAATCGGTAAACCGATAACCAACACCGCGAACAGAGTGAAAGTGTTTCGGGTTGCGAGAGTCCAGCTCAAAATACTTGCGGAAAGCAAGAATGTAATTATCGATAGTGCGGGTGCTTGGAAACACATCGTAACCCCATATTTTTTCCAGAATTTCTTCTCTACTAACTACTTCGCCCTTCCGCTGAATGAGGAGCTTGAGCAACATGATATCCTTCTTGGTTATTTCCGACTCCTTGCCATGACAATCTCGGATGGTAAAGGTCAGAAAATTGATGTAATTACCCTTTCCAAAAGAGTATTCATTGAGTTCGGCCAGGCTATGAAGGCTGTCGTGGCGTTTAATCAGTTTACGCACTCGCAGCATCAATTCCTCTAAATCAAAAGGCTTTGTGAGGTAATCATCTCCTCCGATTTTCAAACCTTCCACGCGGTCTTTACCGGTGCCTTTAGCGGATAAAAAAAGAATGGGCGTGGTGTTGCCCTCCAACCGCACGGTCTGACAAACGGCGAAGCCATCCATCAAGGGTATCATTACATCCAGTATGGCAAGATCAAAATGTTGGTTCCGAAATTTGTCAAGCGCCGAATAGCCGTCGCGAGCAGCAGCAACGTAATACCCCTCCATTTCAAGATTGAGTGTAAGAGCAGTAACGAGGCTGTCTTCGTCTTCTACCAATAAGATCCGGTATTTATCCATACGTTGCCTGACTTAAAAAGAAAAGGGGGTCAATGACCTCCCTCTTCGTTTGTTTCTTGGTGCTCATGATCATGCGATTCTGCATCGCCATGGTCATGGTTGCAGGTTCCTTGTTTCGCCCCGCCCTCGGGTTCTTTATAGCCTTGAATCATGATACCTGTGGCAACAAAATTCAGTACTTTCTTCGGTTCGGTAATCGCCGCGATTTCAGCTTCCGATTTTCCTTCTTCCTGAGCATAGTGCTTGAGCATTTCGACACTGATTTCGTCAAAGAAGGCCTTTCCTTTCGCCTTGGCGTTCAAGCCTTCACATCCTTCGATAGGAACAAAAAAGATATGGTCTGTAGTGATTTTCTGAACACCGCTGTCCAACCGCATGTTGAGCCAACAACCGGCAGCGGGGCAGGTTTGGTCAATCACACCGTCAATGGTGGTGAAAATGGTGTCTTTACTTTCCAGTTGCGCCTCGATGGCTGATACAGGAATAGAGGCAGAAATATCAAATGAATCACCGTAAAACTCTCGGGTAACCGAGCCTTCATCGGCATTCGCATGGTTGTGACCATGGTCGCAACCACCCATGAGCATTGCAGTCAATGAAAAGAACAAAATGTTTTTCATGCCGGTATTTTAGTCAAATGTAATGGATTCGCATTTTACTTATCAGCTCCTTCGCTTACTTGTTTTGTAGCGCTCAGCCCAGCCTTTTCAACGCGCATGCGGCCTTGGTCGAGTTTGATAACCACGGTGGTTTCATCGGTTTCAATTACTTCACCGTGAATTCCGCCAATGGTCATAACGCGGTCACCCACTTTAACACCCTCTTGAAATTTGCGTTGATCTTTCGCCTTTTTCATCTGCGGGCGAATCATGAAAAAATAGAAAATGGCAAAGAAACCGACCATGAATAGCAGGGTGCCCATGCCGCCGCCTTGTCCTTGAGCTTGTAGAAGTGTGATAGTCATAACTGTTGTTGTTTTTATATTAATGTGGTATTTCCATTTCCATGTGCACCGGTGATTGAACCGGAGCTGTATTGTCGACACCCACTACGGTGCCTTGTATGCGCAAAACTTCAACTGCAGGTATACAGTTGGTAAGCACTGATATGGACTTGTCGACCTTACCCGAGTTTCCTGTGCTATTAAACTCTACTGTAATCTGTCCCGATTCACCGGGTGCAATAGGCTGATGTGGCCAATCCTTGGCGGTAGTGCAGCCACAAGATGGATTCACCTGCGTTATTAGAAGCGGGGACTGACCGGTGTTGGTGAATCGAAACGTGTGCGGAAACTTCTCACCAATGGCCAGTGTTCCGAAGTTGCAGGTTGTTGAGTCGAAACTGATTATAGGAGCATTTTGTGATTGGCCACCTCCCGAAGGCGGGAAGTGAATCATGTCGGATGTAATTTGTTTATTGTCTGATTGACAAGCCAACAAAGCCATCGCAGCAATCAAGCATGTTATGGTTTTATTAATGGTCATCGTAGCTGCTATATGAACCATTGAACTCGCTTTCATCAAAATAGTCTTCATCGGCATCAAACATGTCTTCATCCTTGTCATCGTCTTCCTCCACATCGCCATGCATTTCCGTAAACTCTTCCTCGCTGAATTCTGTTCCGAAGAGGTCCATTTCTTTTGAGTCTTGTGAAGGTGCGTCGCCATAAACCAATGCTACACGCGGATAAATCGTGCTAGGCATGTCTTTCTTAACTTCCATAAGCTCCACGTAGAAAATCCACATGCGCATGAAGTCATACACATATAGAACCTTTTCGGATGGTCGGCTCAACATATCGGCGAGCTTAGTCGACTTCATGCTTAGAGCAGCATCATCGGCCATATCCATGAGCGGAATTTCTAGTCCCTTTTCCCACTGTTCATTACTCATATAGAAGCTGGCCATTTCGCCTGCTTCAAAATCGAAGGCGTCCAGAACAGCTTGATGCAGCTGTTCAAACGTTGCATCGGTTTCAATTTCTATATCACGAAACACATCTTGCTCGGTGTCGACTATTACACGGAACTTAAAGATGTTTACGTTAGTCAAATTCTTCGGCATGTTTTGAATTCAATTTTCTTTTACCCCTAAACCCGAGTTACCAGTACCTATTACCTGCTAAAGCCCATTCACCATCTTGCTTACCTGCTTAATGTCGTTTTTCAAGTATCCCTTTGAATCGTATTTCTTGGCCTCATTGAGCAAGGTAATTGCTTCACGCTTTTTGCGTCGATTGGCAGAAATTACGGCGAGGTTGAGGTAAGCAGCAGCTTTATCATGATCAAGGCGCAAGCCGTGTTGAAGGGCCGTGCGGAAGTTCTTTTCCGATTGCGACAAACTATTGGTTTGAATATCTGCAGAGCCAAGCAAGAAATAATAGTACCCCTTTTGTTTTGCCCACAAGTGTTCTGGGTTGATCCGATTGAGCCAGATCTTGGCCTTGTCCATGCGTTGCATGCGCATTTGGTAAAACACCATAATCATGCGTGTGCTTCTAAATACAACCAATACGAGAACGGCAGTAGCGAAAAGCAGTGTTATGCCCCAGCCCCAGCGACCTTGAACGAAAAGGTAGGTATTGAAGGCGATAGCTGCAGCAGCAATGATAGATTTTATTATTCGAGTGTCCATTGGGGAGGATTACGGATTTCAAATTACGTATTACGAATTAGGGCAATTACCAAAACACATATTCCCTAACACCTAATACCTATTCACTAACATAAAAAAAGCTGCCATTTTTCTGACAGCTTTTCAAAAATTCTATCTGCCTGTTACAGCAGTGCATCCATTTTTTCGGTTAGAACATTTTTAGGTACGATACCTACGCTCTTATCCACTATTTCACCACCTTTCAGGAAGATGATAGTAGGGATGTTACGGATTCCGAAACGGGTGCTGATTTCAGGATTCTCGTCAACGTTTACTTTGCCTACTACAGCTTTGCCGTCGTAGTCGTTTGCAATTTCGTCAACGATGGGGCCTACCATGCGGCAGGGGCCGCACCATTCTGCCCAAAAGTCAATCATCACAGGCTTTTCGCTGTTTTGAACCAGCTCGGCGAAGTTTTGATCCGTGATTTGTGTTGCCATTCTATATTCGTTTTAATTTAAAATCTATTCCATCAAATACAATCAACAGGCCATTCAGTTTACGCTGTCAATTAGTCTGTTCTCTTCAAAATTGGCGACAAATGTACATTCAGAAAACAAGTGCCGTTCGTTTTTTTGCTAACAGCACAGTTACTTATTTATTGCCTGTTGAGTCGATGCTGATTAGTTCAACTTCGAAAATGAGCGTTGAGTAAGGCTTAATGACCGGGCTTGGTGATTGAGCGCCGTATGCCAGGTTTTCTGGAATGTAGAATTTGTATTTGCTACCCACGCTCATCAACTGAACGCCTTCTGTCCAACCCGGAATCACTTGGTTAAGACCGAACGATGCAGGCTCGCCGCGATCAACCGAACTATCGAATACGGTGCCGTCGATAGTTGTTCCATGGTAATGTACTGTCACCATATCTGTTGCCTGAGGCTTCATTCCGGTTCCTTCATTCATCACTTGATACTGAAGACCACTCGCGGTTGACATTACACCTGGCTTGCTCTTGTTCTCAGCCAGAAATTTCACCCCTGCGTCCTTATCAACAGCGGCCTTTGCTTCTTGTTTCTTCATCATAACCTCTTGGATAAAAGCCTCCGCTTCTTGCAACTCCATTGCACCGGTGCTATCCTTTTGGTCTTTCATACCCTTAATAAGCATTTCGTAGTTCAAGTCACTCAGTTCGCTCTGCATAAAGCTGCTACCGATACTCAGACCGATGGTGTAGCTCAAGCTGTCACGCTGATCTTTCATTTTGACATTGCTGACTTTGCTTTGTTCGCAGCTGCTGAGCATGCTACCGCAAGCAACGAGGCAGAGAATAAATTTTTTCATGGTAATAGTAGAATAATGGTATTTTAAGGGCGCGAAAGTAGGGGCATTGGTTCAATTTCAAGCGCATGTAAAAAAAACTTCACAAACTTTGGTGACAAAGCGAGGCCGTGTGCTACATTTGCACCCCTTAAAAACCGAAAGTTTTCGGCAAACAGGATTCACATAACAATCACTTACATAAGTATTAGCATGTATCTTACATCAGAAAAAAAAGAAGAGATTTTCAAGAAACACGGAAAATCTGAGAAAGACACTGGTTCATCTGAAGGCCAGATTGCATTATTCTCATTTCGCATCAGCCACCTCACAGAACACTTGAAGGTGAACAAGAAAGACTTTGGCACACAGCGCAGCCTTATCCGTCTTGTAGGTAAACGTCGCAGCTTGCTCGACTACTTGCAGAAGACAGATATTGCCCGCTATCGTGCTATTGTTAAAGAGCTTGATCTCCGCAAATAATATCGCGCAAACTGCGCTAGCGAAAGGGCAATTGAACACAATTGCCTTTTCGCGTTTTTTTTAACCGACGTTTTTATCCGAAAAAAGAAGCAATGAACTACGAATTGGTAACCCAAACCATAGACTTGGGAGATGGTCGCCCGGTCACAATTGAAACCGGTAAACTAGCCAAACAGGCCAATGGCTCTGTTGTGGTAAGACAAGGAGATACAATGTTGTTGGCTGCAGTTGTAGCTAGCACACAAGCTAAAGAAGGTGTCGATTTTCTGCCGTTGACGGTGGAGTATCGCGAAAAATACGCGGCCGCAGGTCGTTTTCCGGGTGGCTACTTCAAGCGTGAAGCTCGTCCATACGATGACGAAATTCTCGTAGCCCGCCTCATCGACCGCGCATTGCGTCCGATGTTCCCCGATGATTTTCACGCGGAGGTTCAAGTTGTAGTTAACTTAATTTCTGCCGATAAAGAGAACATGTCTGATAGCCTTGCCGGTTTGGCAGCTTCAGCTGCTCTTGCGGTTTCTGACATTCCATTCAACGGACCAATTTCAGAGGTTCGTGTTGCTCGTATCAACGATCAAATCGTAGTGAACCCAACTTGGGCTCAGCTTGCTACTGCCGACCTTGAGTTGATGGTTGCCGGTACTTTGGATAGCATCGTGATGGTGGAAGGAGAGATGAAGGAAGTTTCTGAAGCCGAAATGATTCATGCTCTCGAAATTGCTCACGAAGCAATCAAAGCCCAGTGTCGTGCTCAACAGGAAATGGCCTCTAAGGTTGCTAAGTCAAGTCCAAAACGCAGCTACGATCACGAGCCGAAAGATGAAGAGTTGAAGAAGCGCGTATGGAGCGAGTGTTATGAGAACTATTACACTACAGCTAAAACGCCGTCAGACAAGACTACTCGTTCGGATGCATTTCATGCTATACAAGAAGCATTCGAAGCTCAGCTTTCTGATGAGGAAAAGACTTCTAAACGTTTCTTAATCAATAAATACCACCACGACTGTTTGAAAGATGCCATGAGGAATATGATCCTCAATGAAGGTATTCGTTTAGATGGCCGCAGCACTACTCAGATTCGCCCAATTTGGAGTGAAGTAGGGTATTTGCCGGGTGCACACGGTTCGAGCGTTTTCACTCGCGGTGAAACGCAATCACTGACCACGCTTACATTAGGTACAAAACTCGACCAACAGATGATTGACAGCGCGGTTATGCCACGCGAAGATCGCTTCTTGTTGCACTATAACTTCCCGCCATACAGCACAGGCGAGGCGCGTCCTATTCGTGCAACCAGCCGCCGCGAAATCGGCCACGGTAACTTGGCTCTTCGTGCGTTGAAGCCAGTTATTCCACCTCAAAGTGTATGTCCTTACGCAATACGCATTGTGTCTGATATTCTTGAGTCGAATGGTTCTTCATCTATGGCAACCGTTTGTGCTGGTACATTGGCACTTATGGATGGCGGTGTGCAGATTTCTGCACCTGTTTCCGGAATTGCGATGGGTATGATTACTAACGAGGACAACTCGAAGTATCAGATTCTCTCCGATATCTTGGGCGACGAAGATCACCTCGGCGATATGGACTTCAAAGTTACCGGCACTGCCAAAGGAATTACAGCATGTCAGATGGATATCAAGATCAAAGGCTTGAGCATGGACATGGTGAAGAATGCGTTGGAACAGGCCCGTCAAGGTCGCCTTCACATCTTGGACGAAATGCTCAAGACCATGGATAAGCCGGCAGACGATTACAAGCCACATGCACCACGCATTGTTTCGCTTGAAATCCCGAACGATATGATTGGCGCTGTAATTGGCCCCGGTGGTAAAATCATTCAGGAAATCCAGAAAACAACCAGCACAATCATCACCATCACAGAAGTGGATAACAAAGGTGTTGTTGAGATTGCGTCGGCCAATAAAGAGAACCTCGATGCAGCCTTGAAACGAGTGCGCAGCATTGTTTTCCCTCCGCAAATTGAAGTTGGGGAAATTTATGAGGGTGTAGTCAAGAATATCCAAGCTTTCGGTGCGTTCGTTGAGATCCTTCCGAAACAAGACGCGCTTTTGCACGTATCGGAAATCGACTGGAAGCGAATAGAAGATGTTCGTGATGTGCTCAAGGAAGGTGATAAGATTAAAGTTCAAGTGATTGGTAAAGACCCTAAGAACGGCAAGTACAAATTGTCGCGCAAGGTTTTGATGCCAAAGCCTGAGGCTCAATCGAACTAGGCTGACATTGGATAGGTTTCAAACCTGTCTTTTTAGCCAACTTGCTTGAATCAAAAATGCTTAAACAGGGTTTTCCCTACAATTGAAAACAATAGATGAGGCAATTAAAAATCACTAAACAGGTAACGAACCGGGAAACCGCTTCGTTGGACAAATACCTGCAGGAGATTGGTCGTGTAGACTTGATTACTGCAGAAGAGGAAGTGGAGTTGGCCAAGCGCATCAAGGCCGGAGATCAGGTTGCTTTGGAGAAACTTACAAAAGCCAACCTTCGTTTTGTGGTTTCTGTATCGAAACAATACCAAAACCAAGGCTTGAGCTTGCCCGATTTGATTAATGAGGGTAACCTCGGACTTATCAAGGCAGCACAGCGCTTTGACGAAACGCGTGGTTTCAAATTCATCTCGTATGCGGTATGGTGGATTCGTCAATCGATTTTGCAGGCGTTGGCCGAACAGTCACGTATTGTTCGTCTTCCCCTCAATAAGATTGGTTCCATCAACAAAATCAACAAGGCATTCGCCAAGTTGGAGCAGGAGTTCGAGCGTCCGCCTACACCCGCTGAATTAGCTGAAGTGTTGGAAATGACATTGGACGAGGTGAAGCAGTCGATGCGCAACAGCGGTCGTCACGTATCGATGGATGCTCCATTGAAAGACGGTGATGATAGCAGCAGCACGATGTATGACGTACTTCAGACAAATGATACTCCTTCACCGGATACTGATTTATTGCATGAATCGTTGCGTAAGGAAATCGAGCGTTCGTTGCGCACGCTTACCAGCCGCGAAGCAGATGTGGTTCGTTTGTACTTCGGTTTGAATGGTGAGCACCCACTTACCTTGGAAGAAATCGGAGAGCGCTTTGACTTGACACGCGAACGTGTGCGTCAAATTAAAGAGAAGGCAATTCGCCGATTGAAACACACCAGCAGAAGTAAAATCTTGAAGTCCTATTTGGGATAACATCATTCAAAAGACCAGAGGCATTTTGTTCATTGCCGATAGGTTAAACATAGCAAAGGCTCCGGAGACGGGGCTTTTGCTATTTTTGGTACTGATCACTGGGTGACGATACCTAAATAGCGTTGACCGACACCTCGGCTCCAATCGGTGACTGCGCAACGTCTCATTCTGATTCTAACTGTGTTTCTCTCTCTGGAATTTAGAAAGAGAGGCAGCAACAGAAACACAAACACAAACAGAATGAGGTTTGCCGAGGGATGACCTTTTAACGTCATTGTCCCCAGTACTTTTTTTTTACTTTTTCCGCTGAAAATCAACCCATCCACACTATATTCGCGGCCCCTTTACCCGTAAGGTAAGAGGTCGTAGCTTCTGCATTCCGGCTGCGATAAACAACACAGTAAAACCCCTTCTGTCTTGGTGAATGCCTTGATTTTTCAAGAGACAGGATACAATTAATACCAAAGCCAGATGGCTGAATCGAAACGCACAAAGGCTGAAGAAGCCGAAGAAAAAGACCTCAACATTGTCAATGAGGCAACCTCCACAAACGCTGAAGTACCTGCTGAAGCATCTGCTGAAACACCTTCCGAGGCACCACAGGAAGAAGAAATCGGCGCGGAAGAACCGCTCGAGATTTTCAGCACTGCCGACGAGCAAATGTACCTCAACGAAAAAGGAGAGTTCAACTGGGATGCTTATGAAGCAGTCGGTGGTTACAACAATGATGAGCGCCAAAAGCTTGACAAGATGTACGAGTCTACCTTGTCGGTTATTCGCGAGAGAGAAGTTGTAAACGGAACCGTAGTAAGCATTAACAAGAAAGAAGTTGTAGTAAACATCGGTTACAAGTCTGAAGGCGTTGTGCCTGCAGGTGAATTCCGTTACAACCCGGACCTGAAGGCCGGTGATTTGGTACCGGTATTCATTGAACAGACCGAAGATAAAAACGGACAACTCAATGTATCGCACAAAACCGCTCGCATATTCAGTGCTTGGGGCAATGTAAATGCTGCACTTGATAGCGGCGAAATCATCAAAGGTGAGGTTAAGAGCCGCACTAAGGGTGGTTTGATCGTTGACGTATTTGGTATCGAGGCATTCTTGCCCGGTTCACAGATCGATGTGAAGCCAATCCGCGACTACGATCAATATGTAGGCAAGATCATGGAATTGAAAGTGGTGAAAATCAACAACGAATTCAAAAACGTTGTTGTATCGCACAAAGCATTGATCGAAGCCGAACTCGAAGAACAAAAGAAACTCATCATGAGTGGTCTCGAAAAGGGACAAGTACTCGAAGGTGTCGTGAAGAACATCACTTCGTATGGTGTGTTCGTAGACCTTGGTGGCGTAGACGGTTTGATTCACATCACCGACTTGTCATGGGGCCGCGTAACACATCCGGAAGAGATGGTTCAACTTGATGCTAAGATCAATGTAGTTATCCTCGACTTTGATGATGACAAGAAGCGCATTGCACTTGGTATGAAGCAGCTTACACCGCACCCATGGGATGCTATCGAAGGCACAATGGAAGTAGGTCAGAAGGTGAAAGGAAAAGTAGTTGTTTTGGCTGACTATGGTGCATTTGTAGAGGTAGCAGCTGGCGTGGAGGGATTAATTCACGTAAGCGAAATGTCATGGAGCACTCACTTGCGCTCAGCTCAAGACTTCCTCAAGGTTGGTCAAGAGGTAGAGTGTGTTATTTTGAGTGTCGACAAAGACGAGCGTAAACTCTCTTTGGGCATGAAGCAATTGACACAAGATCCATGGGAAAACATCGAGTCACGTTTCCCTGTTACCAGCAAGCACAAAGCGAAAGTTCGCGCATTCACCAACTTCGGTGTATTCTGCGAATTGGCTGAAGGCATTGACGGACTTATCCACATTAGCGATCTTTCTTGGAGCAAGAAAATCAAGCACCCGAGCGAGTTCTGTCACATTAGTGATGATCTCGAGGTAGTGGTACTTGAGCTTGATAAAGACAACCGTCGTATCAGCCTTGGTCACAAGCAAATTGAGGAAAACCCATGGGATGTATTCGAAACCGTATTCGTTGAAGGTTCGAAGCACCAAGGTACTATCATTCGTAAAGAAGGTTCACACGCTATCGTGGCATTGCCATACGGCTTGGAAGGTTTCTGCATGAATAAGAACCTCAAGAAAGAAGATGGTTCAACTGCCAAAGTTGAAGATGTGCTCGATTTCATCATCGCTGAGTTCAACAAGAACCAACGTAAGATTTCAGTGAGTCACACCGGCACTTGGAAAGAGGATGAGCCAGGAAGTCCGGAGGCAGCAAGAAAAGCAGCTCCACGTGCTAAGAAGCCGGAAGGAATTGATTCAAATGCTGTGAAAGCGGTAAACTCACAGGTTGAGAAATCAACTTTGGGTGACATCGGCGCTTTGGCCAGTTTGAAAGAGAAAATGGAAGGTAGCGAAGGCACCGAAGAGAGCAATTAATTGTTTTCTTGATAGATTTCAAAAGCCCCAACCTTTCGGTTGGGGCTTTTTGTTTCCTCCCAATTAAATTAAATAAATGCATTTGCAATGGCAATTTCATATATTGCATAGAAACCAAATCAATTTGGACATGAAACATATAGTCGTATTTACCGGAGCAGGCATGAGTGCTGAAAGCGGCATTCCAACTTTTCGCGGCGGCAATGGCCTTTGGGAAAATTATCGCATTGAAGATGTTGCAACTCCGGAAGCTTGGGAGCGTGATTCGGAATTGGTACTAGAATTCTATAATCAGCGTCGAAAGGGAGTATTAGAAGCTGAACCCAACGAGGGCCACCGTCAAATCGCTGCCTGGCAAGAACATTTTCACGTGACAGTTATCACTCAAAACATCGACGATTTACACGAGCGAGCTGGCAGCCGTAACGTTGTTCATTTGCACGGAGAAATTCGAAAATCCAGAAGCACGGTCAATCCGCAATTGGTTTACGGTATAGAAGGTTGGCAACTATTGATGGGTGATGTATGCGAGCAAGGTTCACAGCTTCGCCCTCACATCGTTTGGTTTGGAGAGGAGGTTCCCATGATGGAGATTGCAGCAGGCATTATTGAGGAATCCGATATCTTCATAGTTGTTGGCACATCCTTGCAGGTTTATCCGGCAGCTGGGTTGGTTGATTTTGCTATGCGAGCACAACAAAAATTTATTGTTGACCCCGAGGCGAATAGTCTGTTGTCGAAACCCGGGTGGATAAGCATTAACTCAGGAGCGGGGGAGGGCCTTCAGCGGATTGATGCCGACTTCTTGCTCTGATTAGGTTGATTTGAATTACATTCGCATCCAACCTTTTCCAACGACGTGAAATCCAAGATTAACATTGCTATTGATGGCTACTCTTCTTGCGGGAAAAGCACCATTGCCAAAGCAATAGCACGCGAGCTGAATTACATCTACATCGATTCAGGCGCTATGTATCGAGCCATGACACTTTATGCATTACAGCATGGGTATATCGGACAAGATGGTTTGGTCAAAGAACAAGCACTGATTTCATCGCTTGATTTGGTGATGATAAACTTTCGATACAACACAGATACGTATCGTTACGAAACCTACCTCAACGGTCAAAATGTAGAACGAGAAATCCGCGCCCTGCAAGTGAGTAACAGTGTGTCACCTATTTCAGCTGTCAAGGAAGTTCGAGAAAAACTGGTGCGATTGCAGAAGCGAATGGCAGAGTCGAAGGGCGTTGTAATGGACGGACGGGATATTGGTACCGTCGTGCTTCCGAATGCCGAACTGAAGCTGTTCATGACTGCCGATCCTCAAATTCGAGCTCAGCGACGTTTTGAAGAATTGCACAGCATGGGAGTTGAAACCACCAAGGAGGATGTTCTAAAAAACATCAATCAACGTGACCTTATCGATACAACCCGCGCTCACGACCCATTGGTGCAAGCCCCCGATGCAGTGGTGGTAGATAACACACACCTCACACTCGATGAGCAGTTTCAATTTGTTATGACGAAGGTGTCGCATAAGATTTCAGCCAGCAGTCTCGCTGATTAAACTATTACACTCAGGTTTGTATTACTCCAACGTTGTAGGAGCGTTCAGCAGGTGCATTGCTGGCTGCTTCTAAACCCATGCTTATCCATTTGCGCGTGTCGGCAGGGTCGATGATCGCATCCAACCATAAACGAGCAGCAGCGTAGTAGGGCGAAATCTGAGCATCATAACGATCTT
>CAMAYP010000007.1 GCA_945862415.1 Chryseobacterium gleum
GGACAATTATCGACCAGGTCGAATACATCATCTCCGTCGCTGTCTATTTGCGGGCCCTGGATCAGCGCCCATCCATCATAAAAATTCACACCCGCCGAGTCTACTAGACCGTTTCGGTTGGCGAAGGGGGCCACATAAGAACCACCGCCGCCGCCCATATATCCGTTTTCAGCGCCCGCTCCGCCGCTATAACCGCCGCCGCCGCCGCCGCCGCCGGCAGTATTGCTGAAAAAGGAACTTTCGGCCGGACCACCTTCACCACCACCGCCCCAGCCACCGTTACCACCGATGCCCCCAGGCACACTGCCGCCGTAATTACCACTCACGTAGGCCTGGCCACCATAGGATAGCACGTTGTTTCCGTTGCATGCGCCATCGCAGTGTGTGCCGCCATCGCCGTAATAACCGGCCCCTCCAGCACCACCACGGTTGTCGGCAGCGATACCACCCCCTCCTCCGCCGGACCCGGACGTTGCGGGCGATCCTGCAGCCGATTGGGTCTCGGGGGATCCTGCGTTCTCCGTTATTTGCCCGTAAGAGCCGGGGTGTAAGGACAGCCCAAACGCGAGTGGATTTTCAGTCCCTGCGCCCCCTCCGCCGCCGGCTACGAGCAGCGGTGTGTAGGCATCGACGCCATCCACACGCACCACCGTGGTGGCGCCACCTCCGCCGCCACCGCTGACATTGTTCTCAGCGTTTGCACCCTGTTGCCCCATTCCGCCCGCAGTGATGCGTAATTCCTCGCCTGCCTCGAAATAGAAGAATCCGTTCATCCGGGCACCAGGGGCTCCGACAAAAGTGCTGTTGCTGGCGCTGCCTCCCCGAGCCCCGCTGGCCTTCACGAAATACCAACCCGCGACCGGCGCGGTGAAGGTTTGGAAAACAAATCCCGCATATTCAAAGAGTTGGCTCACTACCAGAGGCTGCTGGATGTGTATATCGTCAACCGCGTGGATCTGCGACACACCGCCTGTGCGTGCCTTGAACACGTGTGCCCAAGAGGACTTGTCGGCAGTGAGGTATTCAGCAGGTAAATTCACATTGTTGAAGACGACAACACCACCCACAGTAAGGGTGAGCAGACCGGTGTTCGTGATATCGATCACCACCGGAACCGATCCGGCACCTGCCCAGCTCACATCAGAGGAGTATCCCAGTACACCATTGATACCGACAAGCACCCCCGGATCGAAGGCTACCGGGCCGTAGATCAAGCGTATGCCCATTGCGGTGGCCGGGTTGGCCGCTGTGTAGGTATCAAAACCGATGCGGAGCTTGGTGCCCGTGCCATACTCGGCATTGATGGCAGTGCTCGTAGCGCTCACATCATCTCCAAAACTATAGCTCAATCCGTCTGCACCCGAACCTGCCAACTGGCTGGTGCTTAACATGAATTCCATATGGTATTTGTCAGCGTTGATGCCGCTTGCCGGGATAGTCATCCCACCAAGCTCATTGATCACGTTCGGTGTCAGGTGCACTGAGCCCGCGGTGAGCGCCGCACTGCCACTGAGGATGGCCCCGTTCAAGGACGACGAGAAGTCGCTGGTGTAATAGGTCTGCAGGGGACCGGTAGCGATTTGAGCAATGGACACCAACGAAGACACGACCCATACAAACAAGCTGCCCAGTAAACGCTTCCCTAAAGTTGGCGTGTTGGGGCTGCAAAATGTGTGGATGACCCCAAAAGCTTGGTCTCTTTTGATTAATTCGTGTTTCATGGTTTTGGTGTAGTTGATATTAGGTCTTGTATGTCGTTGAGAAAAGTAACTAGGGTCAAAATCCGTGAAGGACTTTGACCCTAGAATGTATTTAAAATGAAATCTTGTAGGAGTAAAGCATCATGCTCTATCAGTTCACGATAATTTTCATACTACTGAGTTTATTTCCCGCCAACAAGCGAACCGCATACAGACCGGCCGAGGGTTGTTGTAGATCGATGAACGTTTGATTGGTGTTAGCAAGGATAGTTGTCTGATACACCAGGCGCCCCTCCATAGAATACACCTCCAGTATAGCGTCCTCTTTCAGTGACGGTGTGCTCAGTGTGAATTGGCCTTTGGATGGGTTGGGGTACAAGGTGATACCGTCTACCACAACCATTTCCTCTTCTTCTACCGATACAGTACCGTCCAGTAAGAGCGAAGCGCTTGATTGGTTGCTTAAGCAATTTTCGGCTACTACCGAAAGCGTGGTAAGAGCGCCCAGTATGGCCTCCAGCTGAATGTTGGGCGTGCCCTGTCCGCTAACAATAACCGCTTCGTTGTTGGATACGCTCCAGGTATACGATATTGCACCGGATATTTCCGTTGCAGCGTAGTTGCCCGATATGTGCGGAGCCTGCGGAGCGCTTATCTGAATTATGTCTCCCGTAGAGAAAGGAGCGGCAGGGTAGATCATGTTGCAGATGTTTTCGCCAGAGCCGCAGTCATTCATAGGCGTAACGCAGATGCTACCACCGTTGAAGTCATTGCCAAACTGAACAGCAATGCTGTTGGTAGAGGAGGTTCCTGTGGCACCTGTAGGTAATGTCCACTCATAGGAAGTAGCATAAGGCACCGGACTAATGGTGTAGGTATGCTCTGAGTCATTGCATGCCACCATATCCGATAGCGAGCTACCGCCTGTAATCATATTACCCAATAGCTCGACAGGAGGGGCCACAATCAGTGTAACTCGGTATTTAAGACATCCTACACGAATGGAATCTGTTGTGTTCTCGGTATATGTTCTTCCGTTAAGCTCACTGGTATAACTACCGCAGGATACGATGGTGGTATCGATGAGGGTATAGGAAGTACAGGATTCAAGACCGAATGAGAGGTCCAGTATTCGAATGACACTATTGACGCTATCATTGAATGTATAGATTCCTGCAGCGCTGTAGCTCTCGCCGTTCGCAGGCCATGTGTAAGGATTGATTGGAGTATTAACGACATCTGTTTGGGTGTTCGGTCCGGTAATGGTGACCACACCATTGCCGGAGTTGTCGCCGGGAAGTTGCACAAGCCCATTTGTGTTGGCTATTGGGGAAATGAAAGAACCGCCACCACCACCACTGCCGCCACGCAGAGGATATAATTCGCTTGCGTGAGCCACCGTGAAACCAGCACCGCCACCGCTGTAGCCCCCTCCACCACCGCCTGATCCATTATAATATCGCGAGTTAGGCGGGCCGCCATTGTAAGCGAAAGCGCCTTTTCCGCCTTCTCCTCCTCCGCCCCAGCCACCATCACCACCGGGGTGTCCACCTCCGCCATAATTCCCGCTGAGGTATGCTTGCCCGCCCCAAGCACTGACAGTTGATTGTCCGCATGTTCCTCCGTCGATATAATATCCGGCGCCACCTCCACCGGTACCGGCGCCATTGCTTGATCCACCGCCACCACCGGCTACTTCGGCCGAACCTCCCGTTTGACCATCGTATTTTCTACCCGGTGTGCCGATTTGAGTCACCTGAGCCGCGTCCCCATCACGAGCATTTCCCGCACCTCCGCCGCCGCCGGCAAACAATACAGGTAGGTAGGAATTTCCATTTGCCAGAACAATAGATGAAGCGCCACCTCCTCCAGCTCCATTTGGTGAATCAATTGAGGTATTGACTACAGATTGCCCCGCACCGGCCACTGCAATGCGCAGCTGCTCACCTTCATTAAAAAAGTAATAACAGCTCATGCTAGCTCCCTTGCCTCCTACACGGCTGTCGCAGGAACCACCTTCGCCGCCTTTTGAGGTAAGCAGGTAATAACCGGAGACCGGGATGGTGTAGGTTTGGAAAACAAATCCCTGAAAGGTAAAGGTTTGAGTGTTTTGGGCCTGTACAAAGTTTACCGCAAAAAGCAAAGCGAATAGAAATAACCTGTGTTTCATAGTTGAGTAGAGTTAATGGCGTTTGTGGTTAGATTAGTGCACCTCCGAAAGGAGGTTTGGGACGAATTTAGCGTAATACCTCTGCTTTGTTGTTGCTACAAATGTGCTACAGTGAATTCAAGTGTTTTATATACAAGGATTTAAGTTTGATTGGTCAAGGGGATGTGGTAAATTTGTAGCACTATTTTTAGGCTAATAAGATGATTGGAAACGCTAAAATGGCTATGCTGAGGTGGACTTTATGCCCGCTTTTGTGCGTGGTGTTGGTTGAAACCATGGTTGCCCAGACCTCGACCGAAAAGCTCAATCAACGAATGGATGAGCTGGGAAAAGTGGTCTACCAAAACCCGGTTGCGGTCAAATCCGAACTGATGGGCATCGTCATGAACCGTTCGGGTATTCCCGACAGCACAATGGGAGAAGTGTTCCTTAACTGGTCTATAGCCTTGGGTATGACCAACCAGCTAGACTCGGGTATTTGGGCTGCGAAGGAATCCATGCAGCTGTTGTCGGACCAATCCATAGTAAAGGCCTCATCCTTAAAGACGCTGGCCGTCTTATATCGCCTCAAAGGCAATTGGAAACTCGCAGAAGAATCTATTCTGTTATCGCTGCAATTGAACGACAGTATTTGGAAGAACAAGTTTCTCTCGGCGGTTACCTTGCAGGAATATGCCAGTTTGACTCTTGACCGGAGGGAATATTTTAAAGCTACTTCGCTGTTTCTGGAAGCCCTTGAGGCCATCAAGTTGGCGAGTATAAAGGATCCGCGGGTGCCCTACACGGCCGTAAAGTTGAGGGTCAACCTCGCTGAAGCCTATGCAAAATGTGAAAACTATCCCTTTGCCATTCGGGAGTTTAGGCTCGCATTGCCACAACTCGATTCGCTCAATGACATGGATGGTTATGTGCGCGCCGGTTTGCCGCTCGCCGATGCTTATATGAATGTGAGACAGCCGCAGGAGGCGGATAGTATTCTCAAAAAGTTGCTGCCACTTACTGAACAGCTTCAAAACGATGAACTGAAGGCGTGGGTTTTATTCTATACAGGGAAGCTAAACGCGTCGACAGAGAAATACGACATGGCGTTAACCTATTACCGCTCTGCTTTCGCGTTACTCGAGAAGCAAAATTCATTGGCACTGCCGGAGTGCGCAATTGATTGGCTAAATGCCTTG
The DNA here is from genome assembly GCA_945862415.1 of Chryseobacterium gleum. GTDB lineage: Bacteria > Bacteroidota > Bacteroidia > Flavobacteriales_D > Sanyastnellaceae > JAIBBG01. Next base: position 5,049 of record CAMAYP010000007.1, read on the forward strand.
AAGGAAACCGGAGGAGATGCGGAAGCCAAGCAGCTGCTGCAGAGTTCGGTTTTGAATACTACGCTGGAATCAAGCGATCGGAAGATTCAATTTGAATTTAAAAAAGCGGCGTTGCCCTTCATTTGGAAGGATATGTCGACCGCTGAATTAGCTGATTATACGCTTGAAATCATCAGCCTTGGCGACAGCGTGGCGAGCGACAATAAACTGCATGCGGCTGCCCAGATTCAAGCGGAATACCAGTTTGAACGCCAGCAGGCCGAGCAAGATTTGCTCGTGAGCGAAAACGAAGTGCTCAAGGAAAAGGAAGTACTCAAAAAGAAACAGCTGTATCTAACGCTTGCGATTTCAGTTTTGGTATTTACCATGCTAATCCTGTTGCTCAAGAGACTACGTCAGCGGTCGCTTGCAAAGGACAAAACCTTGCAAGCAAAAGAACAGGAATTGCAATTTCAGCGTGAAAAACGAGCGTGGGCCGAAAAGGAAAAGGAATTGCGTGAACAGCTTGTGCAGCAGCAAAAGGCAGAACTTATGCGGAATGTCGAAGATGCCGCCGAGCTTCGCGCTCAATTGGAGCAATTGGTAATGGAGCAGCAACAGGAGCGGAGAAAGGAGCTATTAGATCAATTCGAAAGAGCCAAGGAGGAGAAGAAGGGCCTGGGCTTCATGGTGTCGCAATTCAATGCTTTGCATCCCACCTTTTCCTCCGAATTGATACGGAAATATCCCGGGCTTTCCACAGCCGATATTCAATTTTGCACCTTATGCCGGATGAACCTCAACACCAAGGAGATTTCAACGTTATTAAGCATCGAATCCCGAAGTGTTTATGTGCGCAAATACCGCATCATTGAAAAAATGGGCCTAAGCGAAAGAGAAGATTTCGAGAAGGTGTTGTTTGGGTTTTAGCAGCGTTGTTCTATTCTATGTCTAGTGAAATGGTGAAGTAGTGAAATAGTGAAATAGTGAAGTGGTGAAAGGGTGAAGTGGTAGCTGCTGGGCGACTATTTCACCACTTCACCCTTTCACCCTTTCACTAAATAAGCTCCAGCAGACTTGCCGCGAAGAACAACACCACCAGCAGCACGCTGAGCACTGCCAAACTGCGGCGCATACGGTCGCTTATCATGATGCGGCCTGCGTTGTCGATTGGTGTGAAAATGGCTGCGATAACACGCAGGTAGTAAAACGCACCGATGGCCGAAGTGAGAATCATGATAATTACGAGCGCCATGTGTTCATGCGCAATCATGGAGGAAATGACGTAATACTTCGCCAGAAATCCGCTGAGCGGAGGAATACCGGCCATGCTGAGCAAAGCAACCGTCAAGCTCACTGCCATCACAGGGCTGCGCTTGATGAGGCCTTTGAAGGCGTCCGTTGATGCATCTTCGTTTTGGATAGCTGCAACATGTTGAATCACGAAAAACGCAATTAAGCTGGCGATGCTATACGTGAGTGTGTAGTAGATCAAATACTTCGGAGAGGTGGTCGATGCAGTGAGCACAAAACCAAGCATGAATCCGGCGTGTGAAATACTGGAAAACGCGAGCATTCTTTTGGTATCGCTTTGCACTGCAGCTGTCAGGTTCGAAGCGATGAGCGTAATACCAATCATGAGTGCCATGGCAGTTGTGAATGCCTCTGGTAGCGGTAGCAAAGCACTACCGAAAAGCTTGAACATACTGGCAAACGCTGCTCCTTTTACAATGGTCGACATGTAGGCCGTAACAGGAGTAGGAGCACCTTGATAAACGTCGGGTGCCCAGAAATGAAACGGAGCAACCGAAATTTTAAAAGAGAAACCAATGAGCATTAGGGCTGTTCCTATGAGCACCAGCGGGCTGTAATAACCGCCTGCCAGGTGTTCTTGAATTGCCTGCAAGTTGAATGAACCCACAGCACCGTAGGTCAGCGAAATACCGAATAGAAGAACAGCAGATGCAAGTGAACCCAGGAAGAAATATTTGAATCCGGCCTCGTTGCTGAGTACGTTTTTACGATGGCTTGCAGCCAGTACATACACAGGAATGGAAAGTATTTCTACTCCTAGAAAAAGCATGACAAGGTTGGTGTATGCGCTCAGCACAACCGCACCGCACAAACTGAAAAGCACGAGCGCGAAAATGTCGGTGCGATCCGAACTGCCTGATGTATACGAGTCGCCTGCGAGCACAAACCACAAAAACGCGATGGTCGCAAATACAATGGTAAAGGCGAGTGCGGTGTTGTCGAACGTCAGCATGCCGCCGTATTGCGCGAAGGGTGTTTCGTTGTGACCCCAATCGGCAATGCTAACACCTATCAAACCCAACAGGCCGAGCAATATGGTTGGCAACACAAGCTTGCGCATTTTCAAAACATCGAGCGCAAGCACAACAATACCCAAAAGGGATATGATAACTATTTCTTTCATCGGTTAAGGCCTTGTAGGAGTGATTCAACAGAAGGGTTAGCAACAGAGAGGATCGGGTCGGGGTAGATACCCAACGCAATTACCAAAACAACGAGAATGGTAAGAACTGTTTTTTCGTGAGTGTTCAACGGAGCAAACGAATGCATAGCAGGCGAGGCCGCACCGAGCATCATGCTTTGAAATGCACGCAGCATATACACAGCGCCCAATACTACTGTAAGAGCAGCTACTGCGGTCAGCAATGGGCTAACCTGGTAGAAGCCTAACAGCAAGAGGAATTCCCCCACAAAACCGCTGGTGAGCGGCAATGCAACCGAACCCATTACAATGGTGAAAAACAAGAATGCGAACAATGGATTCACCTCGCGGATGCCGCCCATCTTGCGCATGTCATCGTGGTGAAGGCGCGATTCAAGGATGTCGTAAACGAAGAACAACGCAACAGAAAGAATACCGTGCGAAAGCATTTCCATGATACCACCCTGAATTCCTTGTGCGTTGCCCGAGAGGATACCCGCGCTCAATACACCCAAGTGGGCAATGGAAGACCATGCGATGAGCAACTTATAGCGCTGTTGTGCGATGGCCATACCTGAGGCATACAGCACACTGATGGCTGAAAGAGCGAGTGCCCATGTGCCATATTCTGAAACACCCTCGGGTAGAGCAGGCACTACAATGCGCACCATACCATACGCCGCCATTTTCAGCATGATACCGGCCAGCAGCATCGTGCCTGAAGTTGGAGCAGAATCGTATGTGGCAGGTTGCCATGAATGGAAAGGGAATACCGGGATCTTAACTGCAAACGCGATGAAGAATCCGGCAAACACCCAGCCTTGCTCAGAACCACTCAGTGAACGTCCGGCTTCATACAGTGCTTGCATGTTGAAGCTGCCTGAAATATTGTAGAGATAAAGCAACGAAACCAACATGAACAAGCTACCGAAGAGCGTATAGATGAAAAACTTCAGGGTGATTTTCGCTTTGTCGGGGTGCTCACTCCAGTGCAGTATCATGAAGTAAATAGGAATCAACGCAAATTCATAGAACACGTAAAACAGCAATCCGTCGGTGGTAGTGAAGGCGCCCATCATAGAGGCAGCCATCAACAGCATCAGTCCATAGAAGTACTGCGGATGTTTAAACGTGCGATTGAATGAAGCGTAAATGATGATGGGCAGTAGAAGTGCAACGAGCAATGCCATTACGAGCGAAATACCATCCAGTGAGAAGGCGTAGGAAATGCCGAGAGGGCCAATCCACTCTCTATTGAAAGTAAGCAACGCTTCTGAACCTTCCTTTCCATTCACGAAAAAGGCGGCCAGTGTAACGATCAATTCTAAAATACCGGCACCCAGTGCGAGGGTGCGCGCGTTCTTCGCTCCGGCTACCATCGAAAGGGCCGCTGCGAAAAGAGGTATGGCGAGCAGTATGAGTGTGAGCATAGGAGTTTAGATGTAAAGGAGTAGTGCAATAAGTCCGATGATGAATAACAGAATGTAGAAGAACAAGCTTCCAGATTGCAACTGGCGCAGTTTGCCGCCCGTAGCACCTGTGGCATCGCCTGTGCCTTCTACCAGGCCATCGATGATTTTGGGTTCAACTACGCTGCTGAATGCCTTGCTGATACCATCGACCGGCTTGCGAATGATGGCATCATACAATTCGTCGAACCAGTATTTGTTGAGCAACAGTTTATGACTCGCAGAAGTAATGTCTTTGTCTTCGAGCGCCAATTCTCCGCGCTTCACATACTTCGTCCAGGCGAAATAAATTCCACCAACAGCGATAAGGGTTGCAAGTCCCATGAGCATCAACTCTGTGTTGAGGTCCATGTGTAAACCGGGCATTACCACGGTGCCGTCGAGGTAATGATCGAGCCAATGCCAGTGCATGTGCATCGACTCGCCCACAGCGTGTGGCAAACCAATGAATCCACCCACAACAGAAAGTACTGCAAGAATTACCAGTGGCAGTGTCATAACTGCAGGCGACTCGTGCAGGTGATGTTCTTGTTCGTGTGTGCCGCGGAACTTTCCGGTGAAAGTGAGGAAGTACAAACGGAACATGTAGAATGCGGTGCAAGCGCTCACTATCAATCCAAGAACAAACATGAGCTTGTTTTCTTCAAAGGCAACCGCAATGATTTGGTCTTTCGAGAAGAAACCTGCGAACGGGAAAATACCCGCGATGGCTATGGTACCAATAAGAAACGTGAGGTGAGTAGTACGCATGTGTTTTTTCAAACCACCCATGCGACGGATGTCTTGCTCACCGCCCATGCCGTGTATCACAGAGCCACTGCCAAGGAACAACAACGCTTTGAAAAACGCGTGTGTTATTACGTGAAAAACAGCTGTGCTGTATGCGCCCATGCCGAGTGCAACGAACATGAGTCCAAGTTGCGATACGGTAGAGTAGGCGAGTACTTTCTTGATGTCGTTTTGTGTAAGTGCAATCGTGGCTCCCATCAACGAGGTCAGAATACCGGCCCACATGATGAGCTCGTTTGCAGATTCGGTCATCGCATACAAATTGCTGCTACGTGCTACCATGTAAATACCGGCTGTTACCATCGTAGCGGCGTGAATGAGTGCCGATACAGGTGTAGGACCTGCCATGGCATCGGGCAACCACGTGTGCAATGGAATTTGTGCGCTCTTACCCATGGCACCGATGAAGAGAAGAATGCCGATGGTAGTTGCTACATCATTTGGCAAACCGGCGATAGCGCGTCCTGAGATGAACAACTCATCAAATCGCAACGTGCCGCTGTACGCGAAAAGAAGGCACATGCCGAGAATCAATCCGAGGTCACCGATGCGGTTAACAATGAATGCCTTTTTAGCAGCATCGTTGTTCTTCATGTCTTTGTACCAGAAGCCAATGAGCATGAAGGAGCATACACCAACGCCTTCCCAACCCACGAACATGGTGAGGTAGCTATCACCCAAAATGAGGATGAGCATGAAGAACACGAAGAGGTTCAAGTACGCAATGAAGCGATTGAAGCCTTCATCTTCGTGCATGTAGCCGATAGAGTAGAGGTGAATGAGGAATCCTACACCGGTAATGAACAACAAATAGATGGCTGAAAGCGGATCGACTAAAAAGGAAATGTCGATATCGAATGAGCCGGCAGTAATCCAATCGAATGCTTTCACTACGGTTGGATGAGCGCCGTGCATTTGCGTAGTAAACACAAGCACAGAAACAAGGAACGACAAGAAGATGGCTCCAGAACCGATTCCACCAATGAAGTTCTTCGACAACCCTTTCCCGAGGAAGGTGATGAATAGAAATCCGGCGAGCGGAAATAACGGTATGAGTGTAACGAGTTTTTCCATGCCGATCAGAATTTCAATTTATTAAGTACCGAAGTGTCTGTTGTATGCATGTTGCGGTAAAGCATCATCAGAATTGCGAGGCCCACGGCTACTTCAGCAGCGGCTACTACCATGATGAAAAACACGAATACCTGTGCATCGGTGTGGTTCCACATTTTCGAAAACGCAACCAGTGAAATATTCACGGCATTCAGCATAAGCTCAATGCACATGAACATGATGATGGCATTGCGTCGGAAAAGAATACCCAGCGCACCCATGCCAAACAGCACAGCGGCAAGCACCAGGTAATGATTGATGGTGATGTTGTGATATAGTTCCATCAGGCAAGTTCTTTTTTAGATAAGTAAACAGCTCCAACCATGGCTCCGAGGAATAGCACACTGGCTAATTCGAATGGAAGAAGAAATTCGCGGTAGAGCACGTTTCCAAGGTTTTTGGTTTGGCCCATAGCAGCATTGAATTCACCGGAGGTAATGCTGTTGAGCTCATCGGTGCGCTGAACAGCTGCGAGCAACACGAGCATTAAAATACCTCCAGCAGCCACACTGAGTGACTTCGACCATAGGCTTCGTTTTTCTTCCTCGAGTTTATTGAGGTTGAGCATCATGATGACGTAGAGAAAGAGTACCATGATGGCACCTGCATATACAATGATGTGAACAGCTGCAAGGAATTGTGCACCCAGCAAAAAGTAATGTCCGGCCACGGCAAAAAACGTGATGATCAGCGAAAGCACGCTGTACACCGGATTCTTGGAAAATATCATTCCCGCTGCGCTAAACACAGCAACGAATGATAGAAACCAAAAGGCGTATTCAGATAACATGTGAGTTGGAGTTTGTGGTTGGTTTAGTGATGTTTGTTGATCTGTGGCTTAGCGTCTTTGAACGTGCGGTTGTGAGATTGACGCTTGTCTTTTTTGAATTCCAATACTTCCGGACGTTGACGAAGCGTCACATCAATGGGTGATTCCATTGTTTCAACTAATATGTCTTTACCGAAAACCTCTTCGCCGCGACTGAAGGAAGAAGGCACGATACGGTCGGTGAGGAAGATGGCTTCCTTCGGACAAGCGTCTTCGCACAAACCGCAGAAGATGCAACGCAGCATATTGATTTCATAAATGCTTGCATATTTCTCTTCGCGATATAAATTCTCTTCGCCTTTTTTGCGCTCGGCTGACTCCATGGTGATGGCTTCCGCCGGGCATGCCACTGCACACAAGCCACAGGCTGTGCATCGCTCAGCACCTGCTTCGTCGCGCTTCAACACATGTTGCCCACGATAGATAGGCGCCATTTCACGCTTTACGTCCGGATATTTAATCGTAGGTGTGCGTTTAAACAAGTGACTGAATGTGATCATCATTCCTTTGACAATAGCAGGCAAGTAGAGTTTCTCACTCCAGGTGAGCTCTCGCACGGTTACTGTTTTCGATCGATTCGTTAATGCCATTGTATTTAGTAATGCAGTGGTTGTTCGTATTAATTCAATTTACCCATGAGGTACATCACGATGCCTGTGATGAAGATGTTGGCCAACGAAAGTGGCAGCAACACACGCCAGCCCAAGTGCATCAGTTGGTCGTAACGGAAACGCGGAAGGGTCCAGCGCACCCACATGAAGATGAAAATGAAGATGACAATCTTGGCGAAGAGCGCAACGGTTTGCAAAATTGCGAGTGTGTTTCCTTCGAGTCCCAGTTCATGCTGGAAAGGAAAGTTGTAGCCACCCCAGTAGAGAGTAGCCATAACAGCAGAGCTAATGAACATGTTGATATACTCGGCAAACAAGAACAAACCGAGTTTCATGGAAGAGTATTCGGTGTGATAACCACCTACCAATTCGCTTTCACACTCAGGCAAGTCGAAAGGGGCACGATTCGTTTCGGCAAACGCACAAATGATGAAGATGAGGAAGCCCAGTGGTTGATATACGACATTGGCAAGACCTGCATCCTGCTGACGTGATATTTCACCAAGGCTCAACGTTCCGGTCATCATGACCAATGCAATGAGGGCGAGGCCCATCGCAACTTCATAGGAAATCATTTGCGAAGAAGCACGCAAGGCACCCAGCAAAGAGTACTTGTTGTTCGATGCCCAGCCACCAATCATAATTCCGTATACACCGATGCTTACAACGCCAAGCAAATAAAGCAGACCGATATTGATGTCTGTGATTTGCATTGGGTACAACACTCCGTCGATGGTAATGCCGCTGCCCCATGGTATGACTGCACCTGTCATGCATGCAGTGATCATGAAAAGGCATGGACCAAGAATGAAAAGAAAACGGTTGGAACGTTCGGGAAGCATTTCTTCCTTCATGAACATTTTTATACCGTCGGCGATGGGCTGCAGCAGTCCCAGTGGGCCAGCTCTGTCGGGACCTACACGGTCTTGCAGTATTGCGGCCAGTTTGCGCTCACCCCACGTCATGTAAGCAGCCATTGCGAGTGAAATGACAAACACAATTACGCAGAGAATGAGTTTGTATATAAGCATTGCGTCCATAGCGATAGCTTGTTCTGTTTCTTATTGGTTATTGGGGTCGAGAGCTCCGTGGCCGAGCGTTACTTTATCGCCGTGAGGCAATGCTTTGCGCTGGCGGTCTATATCTGCCTTCAAAGCTTTCAATCCTTCGTAGTGATTGGCTGAAATTACTGAGCCGCGGTCGATGTGTGCGGGACCTTCAATGGTCCAGTCGCTGGTTTTCTTTTTGTCGAAGCGACACTCGTTGCAAATCCAGTCGGTCACTTCGCCGAACTGATCGCGACGTCCTGTTACACGCAACACTTCTTCGCCTTTGTACCATAGGCGCACCTTGCCTGAGCACTTGGTGCAATTGCAGTGAGCGTCCATGGGTTTGGTATACCACACGCGGCTCTTGAAGCGGAAGGTCTTATCGGTGAGCGCTCCCACAGGACACACGTCAATCATGTTTCCTGAGAAGTCGTTGTCGACTGCGTTTTGAATGTAGGTTGAAATTTCAGCTACATCGCCTCGATTGATAACACCGTGCACGCGGCCATCCGTAACCTGATCGGCTGTTTTTACGCAGCGATAGCAAAGGATGCAGCGATTCATATGCAATTGAATCTTATCACCGATGTCGATGCGTTCAAACTCGCGTCGTGGGAATTCGTAGCGCGTTCCGGCCTTACCATTTTCATAGGCAAGGTTCTGCAAATCGCATTCGCCTGCTTGGTCGCACACGGGGCAATCGAGCGGATGGTTGATGAGCAAGAATTCCACCACACCTGCGCGTGCTTCAAGCAAATCGGGTGAGGTGAGGTTTTGCACTTCCATACCGTCCATGACGGTTGTGCGGCACGATGCAACAGGCTTAGGCATTGGGCGTGGATCTTTCTCGCTTCCTTTGCTCACCTTCACGATGCATGTGCGGCAATAGCCTCCGCTTGTCTTTAGCTTGGAATGATAACACATGGTCGGTGGTACGATATCGCCACCAATCATGCGCGCAGCTTGAAGAATGGTAGTCCCATCGGGTACTTCAATGCTTATTCCGTCGATTGTAACTTTTGCCATTTCTGTTTTATTTCGTTCACTCAACCGGCAGTTGGTGAAGTAGGTTCTAACGATTGTACTTTTTTCTTTCGTGGGGGTATGTTGAAGCCAATCATAAAATCGACGGCTGCAAATCCGAATTGTTGTGAGGCTCGATCTTCGATGCTTGCCTCGCGTGTCACTATGGAAGGCATGTTGATGTATCCGACTTTGCCTTCTCCACGCACATAAAAATGATTGCCGATGAGAAACTCAATACCACACTTCACATTGGTTCCAAATCCTGCGAGGTGATAGGCATCGTTGCGCGGATACCCCATCAATTTCACGTTGCTCTTGGGCATCACTGCGCCTATACCTATTCCACCATACATGCTGACTTCTACGAACTTCCCTGAAGAAGTCCAGGGGTAAAATTCAAGTTCGGATAGGAGGTAATTCAACCCATCGGTATGTTCATAGGTAAGGAATTGCGGTGTCAGTTGAACGGAATTGTCTGATACCATGCTCATGAACGTGTCGTCATCGATGGTGCCGGTGAACGCAGCGGTTTGATTTTGCACCATCACATATTTCATGTGGTCAACACCCAACGTAATTGCAACATGATCATTGATGAAGTAACCAAGCTTGATATTGGTTTGGGGAATGGTCACGGTCTTTAATCCGAAGTACGTTTTGGCATCAAAAGGTGTTTGACGATCTTTTGCTTCAACGTTGTGCAATGTGAAGTTGTAATCATCACCTGTGAATTGAATATCACTTTGCGTATAGGCTGCGCGATTCCATCCCCAACCGCCAAACAAACTGCCTTTGCGATGAATTGTAGGAGAAGATTGTGCACATGCGCAATCGACTAACATCAGCAAGAGAATGATATGGAAGATGGTTTGTTTCAAGGCTTACGCTCCGGCCAATTGATTGAGGCGGAAATAGTGTTTCACATCTTTAATGCTCTTGCCATTGCGAACGTACTCTTCAAACTCGCTGCGGAAGTGACGAATGGCGCTGGCAACGGGCCAAGAAGCGGCATCGCCCAACGGACAAATCGTTTTGCCTTCGATTTTGCTTTGGATATCCCACAGCAAATCCACATCGGCAAGCGTCCCGTTGCCGTCGAGAATCTTGTGGAGGATTTTTTCCATCCAGCCGGTTCCTTCTCGGCAGGGCGAACATTGTCCGCAGCTTTCGTGGTGGTAGAACCGTGTGAAGTTCCACAGATTTTTCACAATGCTGGAGTCTTCATCCATGACAATAAATCCGCCTGAACCGAGCATGGTTCCACTCGCAAAACCTCCATCAGCAAGGCTTTCGTAAGTCATCAAGCGCGATTCGCCTGCAGCGGTTTTCAATATCAAATCAGCAGGAAGGATCGGCACAGAAGAACCTCCCGCAACAACGGCTTTCAGTTTTTTTCCGTTTCGAATACCTCCGCAGTATTCTTCTGAATAAATGAATTCCTCAACAGGCACTCCGAGTTCGATTTCATAAACACCCGGTTTGTTGATGTGTCCGGATGCTGAGATGAGTTTCGTGCCTGTGCTTTTGCCAACACCAATCGCAGCATACGCAGCGCCGCCGTCTTTGATGATGGGAACAACGGCCGCAATAGTTTCTACGTTGTTTACTACGGTCGGACAGCCATACAAACCTGCTACTGCAGGGAATGGTGGCTTGATGCGCGGATTACCGCGCTTGCCTTCCAGCGACTCGATGAGTGCGGTTTCTTCTCCGCATATGTATGCACCGGCACCCACTTGCACATAGCAGTCGTGATCGAAACCGGAGTTGAGGATGTTCTTGCCAAGTAGTCCGGCTTCGTAGGCTTCTGCAATAGCTTGCTCGAGTATGCGAGCTACATAAAAATATTCACCGCGTATGTAAATGAAAGAGGTGCGTGCACCCAACGCGTAGCTTGATGCTACCATTCCTTCAATCAGTAAGTGAGGAATTCGCTCCATGAGGTAGCGATCTTTGAACGTACCTGGTTCGCTTTCGTCTGCGTTACACACTACATAGCGAGGTACACCTGCAGGCTTGGCAATGAAGCCCCACTTCATGCCGGTAGGGAATCCTGCACCACCGCGGCCGCGAAGTCCGCTTGCTTTCACTTCTTCGACCACCTGATCGGGGGTCATTGTTTTCAGCGCTTTCTCGAGCGATGAATAACCGCCATGCTTGCGATATACATCCAGTTTTTGGATGCCTTCAATATGGTCGTTTGCGAGTAATAGTTTGCGTCCCATCAGATGTTGATCATATCGTCTTTAGTGTACACACGGCGTTTGCCTTCTGATTTCATTTTATCGAGAAGATTATCTACTTTCTCGAATGTGAGGTTTTCATAATAATCGCCTCCGCATTGCAGCATTGGAGCTGTTCCGCAAGAGCCCAAGCATTCCACTGTTTTCAAGGTGAACATGCCATCCGCAGATGTTTCACCCACATGTATGTTGAGTTTCTTTTCGATGTGGCGCACAATATCTTCTGCGCCGAGTAGCCAACAAGAAGAGGTGCGGCACACTTCGATGACGCACTTTCCAACGGGTTTCAAATTGAACATCGAGTAGAATGAGGCCACTTCGTATGCTTCAATGGGCTGAATATTCAGCAACGCTGAAACGCAATCCATTGCGCCCGGACTCAACCATCCGTCGAACTCGGCTTGCGCCAAATGCAGTAATGGAATTAGCGCGCTCTTTTCTTTTCCTTCCGGATATCTTCGAATGATGCGTTGCGCAGTTGCGAGCGTCTCTTCCGAAAATTTATATTCTTTATTGTCAGACATGATGCTGTGTGTGTCGTAAGTTTTTTATGCGTCGAGTTCTCCTGCGATGACGTTCATGCTACTCATGGTAAGAATAGCATCGCTGAGCATGCCGCCTTCAATCATCGATGGATAAGCTTGGTAATAGATGAAGCACGGACGACGCATGTGCAAGCGATAGGGAGTGCGTCCGCCGTCGCTGATGAGGTAAAATCCTAATTCACCGTTTCCTCCTTCAACTGCGTGGTATACTTCTCCTTTCGGAATGTCGGTCTCACCCATTACAATTTTGAATTGGTAGATGAGCGCTTCCATTTTGCTGTAGACGTCTTCTTTGGGAGGCAAGTAAAACTCGGGCACTTCCGCGTGGTATGCACCATCGGGCATGTTCTTAATCGCTTGATCAATGATGCGCATGCTTTGCCACATCTCTTCCATACGCACCATATAGCGGTCGTAGGTATCACCATTCGTTCCTACCGGAATGATGAAGTCGAAATCTTCGTACGAAGAATATGGACTCGTCACTCGTACGTCATAATCGACCCCGGCTGCGCGCAAGTTGGCCCCCGTAAAGCTATAGGCAAGGGCATTTTCAGCGCTGATGGCTCCGCAGTTGATGGTTCGATCCATGAAGATGCGGTTGCGTGTAACGAGCTTGTCGAACTCCGAAAGTGCCTTGGGAAACTCCTTCATGAAAGCATGAATGCGGTTCCAAGCTTTTTCATTGAATTCGCGTTCCATGCCGCCTATTCGACCAATGTTGGTAGTGAGTCGTGCACCGCATATTTCTTCAAAGATTTCATAGATCTTTTCTCTCCATTGAAACAGGTAAAGGAAGCCTGTCATGGCACCTGTATCAACAGCAATAACCGTATCACAAACAATGTGATCGGCAATGCGTGAAAGCTCCATGATAATCACACGCAGGTATTGCGCGCGCTTAGGCACTTCACAACCGATGAGTTTTTCAACCGTCATGTGCCAGCCCATGTTATTGATCGGCGAAGAACAATAGTTGAGTCGGTCGGTGATGGTTGTTATCTGATTGTAAGGGCGGTGTTCGGCGAGTTTTTCAAAAGCGCGGTGTATGTAGCCGATAGTAGGTTCTGCCTTAACGATAATCTCGCCATCCATGGTGAGGATGTTTTGAAAGATACCGTGTGTGGCAGGGTGCGTTGGACCAAGATTGAGAATGGAATAATCCTTCTGTTCTGAAACCTGCGACGCTGTCGCAAATGTTTGTCCGATGTTTCCTGAAGTTCCTTTCATGATCTTAACGTCCGAAGTATTTATCTTGTTTATCGTCGCGACCGGCGTCTTCCAGCGCGTATTCTTTGCGCAAGGGATGGTAGTTCATCTCATCCATGTTGAGTATTCGGCGCAAATCGGGATGGCCCTGAAAACGGAATCCGTAGAAGTCGAATGCTTCACGCTCCATCCAGTTGGCTCCAAGCCAGAGGTCGGTTGCTGTGGGCACATTCAAGTCTTTATCTGCCATGAATGTTTTGATGCGCACGCGCCAGTTCTTCTGCATGTTGTGGAGCTGGTATACAAGGGCAAATTCTTGTCCTGCGTTATCAGGATAATGCACGCCACACATGGTGGTGAGAAAGGTGAATTCTAACTCGTTGTGATTTTTCAAGAACTCCAGCACATCGTGTATGCGGTTTTTGGCTACCGAGAAAACGGGGAAATCGTAGTCGATTTGAGAGCCTGTAATGTCGTTGCCGAAGGAGTTGATGAGTGCATCTTTAATTTGGTTGTGCAACTCAACGGTTGCGGGCGATGCCGAGGGATGTATTTCGTGATGCATTATTCGAGACCGTATTTGGCTAGCATTGCTTTGTATTCGGGTGAGGTGCGACGAGAGCGACCTTCATTTTTTGCGAGCTCCTGAATTTTCATAATGCCGTCGAGCACTTGCTCGGGGCGCGGCGGACAGCCGGGTATGTAAACGTCGACCGGTATAATGCGGTCAATGCCTTGCAGCACGGAGTAGGTGTCGAAAATACCCCCGCTGCTTGCGCATGCACCCATGCTGAGAACCCACTTAGGTTCGGCCATTTGTTCGTAAACCTGGCGAAGAATGGGAGCCATTTTCTTCGAGATGGTCCCCATCACCATGAGCAAGTCGGCCTGACGTGGTGAGAAGCTAAGGCGTTCCATTCCGAAGCGTGAAAGGTCGTAGTGTGAAGCCATGGTAGCCATGAACTCGATACCGCAACAGGAAGTGGCAAAGGGCAAAGGCCAGAGCGAGTTGGCGCGTGCCAAACCCACTGCTTTGTCGAGGCTGGTTGCGAAAAAACCTTGTCCTTCCAAACCTTCCGGCTTGTACTCGCTTTTTATATCTACGTTGGTTGTCATGTCAATTGATACTTTTAATGCTCATGAACGTTGGTTGTTGAAGGAGAATTATTCCCACTTCAAGGCTCCACGACGAATAATGTAGACAAGGCCTACAATCATGAGCGCCATGAATGAAAACATTTCTATTAAACCAAACACTCCGAGTTCTTTGAAGTTCACCGCCCACGGGTACATGAAAATGACCTCTACGTCGAATAGAACGAAGAGAATGGCTACAAGGAAATACTTGATCGAAAAAGGCGAGCGGGCATTTCCTTGCACTTCTACGCCGCACTCGAATGGATCGCTTTTCACCTGCGTTTTACGCCTTGGCCCCAGGAAGTGGGTTGCTAGCATGGTCGTAACTACAAAGCCTAGTGCAATTGCGGCCATCGCAATAATGGGCAGGTATTGCGAGGCAAGGGAAGGAGTAGATTCCATAGGATCCTTGAGCGGTTTTTTGAATTGGCGGTAAAATTAATCGTAAGCCTAGGAAATAAAGACTAAACAGCCGAATTTTTTCCGAGTACAAATAAGGCTTTTTAGGGGCAATTACTGCTGGGTATGGGTGAGCTTGAAGCCTACGTCAGAAATGCCTTTCAGCTCGTCGACGCGCATGCCTTGGCGTATGTCAATTTTATAACGGCCTCCCAATGGAAATTGCTTAGCACGCTGATAAAGAAATTCATGGCTATAGAGGCTCGCTGTAGGTTCTCCAAGCCATTGCCCCTGTTCGTTGGCAAGCATACATTCTACAGTGTCTATCGACTTTTTGCCATTGGGGAATTCCATTTCAACAAAGAAGAAAATGTTGCTGAAAGCATAATCTTCGCGATTGCGGACATCGATGTAAAAGTTATGCAGCTGAACAGTGTCGTTGGTTTCGAACTCGAAATGCACGGGTTCAGCAGCACGCCAGCCCTCAAGGTTGATGGGTTGATTGCCTTCGAATTCACTCTGCGATTCGCACGATACGAGGCAAATTAGGGTTATTATGAGTAAGCCTAAAACTCTCATGCGGGAGGATTGGTGGGCGCTGGATTTGTTCCTGCTTCATTGCCTCTCGGGCCGCGGTTGCGCGGATGTCTTCGCCCGCCTCCACCGCGGTTATCGCGATTTCCTTTTGGCTCGTTAGTGCCGTCCGTAGCTGGATTTCCTGGTTGTGCGGGGTTTTTGGGTTCTCTGGGTGGACGATCGCCACGCGGAGCATTGCCTTCACGCGGTGGGCCTTGTTTGGGCCTCTGCTGACGGTCTTGGCGCTCGGGCCTTGGCCCTTGTTCCTTGCGCTCGGGCCTTGGCCCTTGTTCGCTTCGCTTAGGGCGCGGGCCACGTTCATTGCGAGGAGCGGGCGCTCCTTCTTTTTTCTCGCCTTCACGACGTGGAGGCCTATTGCTCCTGTCTTGTGGGCCACGACCTTCATTGCTGCGACCGCGGTTGCGACCACCGCGCGAACCGCTGCGGGTCTTGTCGAATCGGGTGAGGCTATCTTGCCCAACCACTTCAGCAAAGTCAGTGTCCTTTTCTGCGGTTTCTTCAATCAGGAATTGATCGATGTCTTCAATCTCAATTCCCTTTTTGTTTTTCTCGATGATTTCTTTCACGGAGTCGATGGTAATGGGGAACGGCGGTTCGCCGGGTTGACCATCGTAGATAAAGTACATGACGCGCTGAAAAATATCGGTCTTGAAATGTGATGCGGGGCCTTTTGGCAGGCGCAAACGCGTATTAACAGAAGGGAAGTCTCGGATTGCTTCCACATATTGATCCAACTCAAAGTTGAGACAGCACTTCAGTTTGCCGCACTGGCCTGCCAGTTTTGTAGGGTTGAGCGACAATTGCTGATAGCGAGCCGCACTGGTGCTCACAGCGCGAAAATCAGTCAGCCAGCTCGAACAGCACAACTCACGACCGCAACTGCCTATGCCGCCCAGACGCCCGGCCTCATAGCGATAGCCTATTTGGCGCATATCAACACGCACTCGAAATTCTTCCGCATACCTTTTTATGAGTTCACGAAAGTCAACCCTGTCGTCGGCAGTGTAAAAGAAGGTAGCTTTGGTTTTATCGCCTTGGTATTCCACATCGCTCAGCTTCATTTCCAACCTCAAATCGCGGGCAATGGTGCGCGCACGCATCATGGTGTTTTGCTCGAGTTTGCGGCCTTCCTGCCAGCGGTTAATGTCGTCTTCAGTTGCTTTGCGCAGCACTTTTTTTACTTCGTAGTTGTCCTTGCTGTCTTTGCGCTTCATCTGAATTTTCACCAGTTCACCCGTAAGGCTAACCACCCCTACGTCGAACCCCGGCGAAACATCAACGCTCACTACATCTCCGGCATACAACTCGAGGTTGGCGGTGTTGCGGTAGAACCCTTTTCGACTGTTTTTGAAGCGCACTTCAACGATGTCGAATGGTTTGAGGCCTATCGGCAACTCCATGCCGGCCAACCAATCGAACACCTCTAATTTGTTGCACCCGTAAGTGCCGCATGCGCCATTATTTTTACATCCTCCGGGCAGCCCATTGGCACCGGAAGAACAACTTGAACATCCCATAAGTAATCAAAGTAAGACGGCCATTAGTAGTCCGCCGTGTTTGTTTCTGCTGCATCAAGTCAATTCGCGTTTGGCGAATGACATCCTTCATACAGGTCAAAAATACGGAGGAAAAACAATTATCGGGGATTGATGCAATCATTTCCCAACAGGACTTGTTTAAATGCACTTTCCTCAAGCCTCGGCCTTGCGGTTAAGCAAATAATGCAGTTTAAACGACAAATCAGTGAGCACTAGCTTGGTGTATGCATTTCGCGACACATCGTGAAAGGCCTCTGTAATTTCTTCCATGAGCTCTTCAGCGTTGAGGTCGTTAATGAATGGAGCGAACTTATCAGAAAAGCTTCTCTCTGAATGGTTTAGGCGCACAAAATCGGCTCCGGCATAATTAAGTACAAGATTTTGCCTCACTTGATCAAGAGCGTAAGTCAAGAAGTGTTTTTGGTCTTCCCGATTGATTTTATGCATTTCATCGGACCATCGGATGATGCCGGGCACATCCTTCTTGTAGCACATGCGCATCCAATGCTGAAATTGAATGGCGTAGTTCTCGTCCGGATTTTTAGCATGCAATAGCTGCAAGGCTTTGCTCCAATCGCCGTGTGCGAAGTGAGCAATCTCGTTTGCCTTTTCTGGAGATGCGCCCATACTCAACAGCGATTGCATAACCGATTCGTCGTCCACTTGCGGCACATAAACAACCTGCACGCGGGAAAGGATGGTTTGCAGAATATTTTCGAGGCTATTGGCTACGAAAAGGAAGATTGTTTTTTCCGGAGGCTCTTCGACAATCTTCAACAGCTTGTTTGCAGTGTCGGTCTTTAGGTATTCGGCCATCCAGATAACCTGAAACTTGTATCCGCCTTCGTAGCTCTTTAGGGTGAGGTGCTGAATGATATTGGCCGCCTCATACACCGACATGATGAGTTGCTTGTTGTCTTCCGTTATTTCATTGCGCCATTCGTCGACGGTAGTGTAGGGCGATTGCTTTAAATGATTGCGCCATGCAGTGATCCAATCATTGCACGTGGTCTTTTCGCTGCCCTCACTCTTATTAAAGAAAGGAAACGTGTAGTGCAAATCGGCAAATTGATGTTGGTCAATTTTTCTGCATGTTGTACAAACACCGCATGAATCGTGTTCCGTGCGGTTGGGGCATGCTATGTATTGGGCAAACGCCAGCGCCAACGCGAGGTTGCCGCTTCCTTCAGGTCCCAAAAACATGAGCGCATGTGCAATGCGACCTTCACGAAAAGAGGCGGTGAGCCGCTCTTTGAGTGTGGATTGTCCTATGACTTGGGAAAACTGCATGGTACTTCGAGTGAGCGAAAATACAACAGACGGAGTGCCTCAATGGAAAACCGCATGCAGAACATCGAGCGATTTGATTTCGCGTAAATTGTCGAGATGGAGTTTTAGGTAATTGACAAGCGCGTGCAGCAATTCTTTCCGAATGGAGCTATGAAGCTCCAATTGCTGAGCCTGCGGCCATTCTAAATCGAGAAGCTGAAACAAAGTTGCTGTTGCCTGCTGTTCGAGATAATGCGGATGCAATGGCCGAATGGTCGTGAACTGCGCCTGTTGCAGATCGAAATAGGTACCCTTGCTTTTTGTTGGATAAAAACCATAGTGCCGTGTTATTTCGATGAGCCACCACAAATGAAAGTTTTTAGCATCCACCGCATCATCGAGGAGTAGAATAGAGTTTTTAATGAAATAAAAGAGGTTGTCGTTGGCATAATCATCCGCCAGAGTCTTCGCTAAAACTTCGTCCATGAAAAGAGTCATGGCTATTTTCACGGGGTCGGTCGCCAGGTTGTGTAGTGGCGACGCCAAGCGAGGTGATTTAATGGAAATAAACTTATTGACCTCCTGATAATCAGTTTCAAATTCGATAATTCTGAGCGGCTGAAATAAATGTTGGGTGGCGTTGCCCGGCTTTTTGGAGCTGCGGACCATGCAGGCCTTATATCCTATGTTGTTGCATAGAATCTTGATAATGAGCTTGCTATCGCTGTATCGGATGGTGTGTATTACGATGCCTTGCGCAGTGAGATTCATTTGTTTGTTTACAATTCACACATAAAAGTTAAAATCTCTGCACAGGGGGTTGATTCTTTAGCAAATTAGCTCTGACTTTTGGTGTAGAGCTAAACGGTACTTTCGCTGCGGTAAAAGTAAAGCGTTCGATTCTATTCATTTTAATATGCTTGAAACTCGGTGATCATTTGTTCACCCTCTTCTATAGAGTAAAGAGAACATCACCTCTGGTGATGTTTGTTTAAAGTTAGGTTAGGCAGGGCAACCCTCGGGTTGCCCTGTTGCTTTTTATACCCCAAGGTCTCACAGGTCATTGCTTAAAGGCGTTTCGAGTGGTAATCTTATTGTTTATGATATCGTGTAACTTTTTGATTTTACCTCGCGTAAACACGCCATGTAATCACATCCAGCAATGAAAAATTCAAGAAAACGCCCTGTCTAACCGAAACACAACAAAACAATGAAAACACTTTTCACTTCTTTATGCGTCACCATACTGGCAACAGTTGGTTTGGCGCAGTCACCCGGAGGAGTTTCTTCCGGACTTACCGTATGGCTAAAGCCCGATGAAGCTGGTATTGCTCCTGTTGCCGACGGAACCGCAATTGATAGCTGGAACGATGCGAGCCCTTTGGCTAACCAGGCCACTCAGACAATAGCCGCAGCGAAACCACAATACTTTAGCAACGTGTTCAACGGCCATGCGGCTATTCGCACGTCGTCGACACGATTCTTTAATATCGATTTGAGCGATATCAACGATACGAATTACACCATCCTAACTGTGAGCAAACGTACTTCCAGCGTTGGCAGTATCGTCGGATACACAGGCGCTACTTCATCGACTGGTTTGGCTCTTGGCTACGCTGGTTTAACCCTTGCTCGCCATAGTCAATACGCCAATTGGGTAAATATGCTTATCCCGGCAAATAATCTTACTGCAGAGCTTCCGGCAATTCTTGCTTGCCAATTTGATGAATCGGTTGGTAAGAAAATCTGGCACATAAATGACGGGGTGAGCACAAATCGCTCCGGTACAAACAAAACACATTATTCCTTGACGGGAACAGGTCGCATTGGTCGCGGTTTGGCCAACGACGGCTTTGGCGGCATGATCGCCGAGGTGATAATCTACAACCGTGTACTTTCTTCAATCGAATTGAAACAAGTACACACCTATCTATCGGTGAAATATGGTTTGTCGGTGCCAGCGGCCGATCATCTCTATCCATTGGATGTTGCGTATTCACATGATGTGTTTGGTATCGGATACGAAAATGCCTATGCGTTGAATCAAACTACATCAGAGAGTGCCGGCATGGATGACATTTTGCAAATCAGCAATCCTTCGAGCATCAATGACGGTGATTATTTGATTTGTGGTAACGACGACCAATCGGTATTGTTTTCTTCACATGCAGGTTCGAATTGCACTGTCACCTCCATGCTTGCCCGCGATTGGAAATTCCGCCACGTGGGTGATTTCGGAACCGTTAATTTGCGATTCGACCTTACAGGCATTAGCGGTTTTGCCGCATCTGAATTGCGATTGCTGATTGACCTCGATGGAGATGGTTACGACGATGAAACACCCATTGAAGGGACTTATTCAGCGCCATACTTTACAGCATCCGGTGTTAGCGTGCCGAATGGAGTGAAAGTAACACTTTGCACGGTCAAATCCCATTACTACGCCGTTACAACCGGGTTGACCAGTGCGGCCATTTGGTCTGATTCACCAACAGGCACTCCTGGTTTTTTGAACGCTAACTGCGCTGATCTCGATCTTACCATCAAAGCAGGAAGCTTCGTGGAGAACGATTTGTCCACCCTTACATGCAAGAACATCACTGTAGAGGCGTTAGCTACTTTTAACTCAGGGGCTCTCTCCACACAAAATATTCATGTCAACGGAGACATCACCATAAACGGCACCTGGAGTAAGGGAAATTGCACCCTAAACATGGAGGCTGATGTAGCTCAGACGGTGAATGGTCCAAGGTATTTAGAAGTTCAGAACTTGATTATTACCAATACTGCCGGAGTGACTATCAATGGTCTGGGTGCAAATGTCTACGGCAATCTGGGTGTTGAAGGTGGCGGTGTGCTCAACACGGGTAACAAACTTACCTTGAAATCAAACATCACTAGCACAGGCGAAATTCAATCCCTGAGTACCGGTGCTATTAATGGTCAGGTGAATGTTCAACGCTATCGTCCTGCAGCTACTGCTGGTTGGGTAAACATGGCGAGCTCATTGCAGGACGCGACTATTCAGGATTGGAATGATAACTTGGTGCTTACCGGATTTACCGGAGCCGATTACTTTGACCCGGCAATTCCTGCTTATGCCTTCAACAGTTTCGTTCATTATGATGAAGAGCTGCCCGGAGGTAAGGATGCGGGGTATGTGGGTGCAACAAACGTATCAAATGCACTAGAGCCAGGTGTAGGATACATGGTATACATGCCAACAGGAGCACGCACGGTGGATGCTCGTGGTGTTATCAATAGCGGTAATGTGAATCTTCCGGTATCGTATACAGCCAATGGAACCGGTGCCGGTTGGAACATGGTTGGGAATCCATACCCTGCTACCATCGATTGGGAAGAGGACGCTTGGACGAAAACGAACATCAACAACGCGTTGTATATCTATCGCTCGAATATCAACCAGTATGCATCGTATGTGAATGGAGTAGCAGTGAATGGTGGAAGCCACAGAATCGCTCCCGGTCAATCGTTCTTTGTTGAAGCCAACGCGGCATCACCGGTGTTGATGATTACCGAAGAGTGTAAGTCGAAGACTGCCGGCACTTTCCGATCAGCTAGTGAAATGCCACAGTATATGTCATTGCGCATGAGCATGGGCGACTGGCAAGATGAAACGGTTCTTATCAAGAACGTGCAAGCCACCAAGTCATACGATCGTGCTTACGATGCAAAGAAATTGCGCAGCCCAATGCAAGAAGCGCCTTACATGGCTACTATCGACGACAACGGACAGAACCTCTCTATCAACAGCGTAAATGTTACCGGTGAAGAGCAGGTTATTCCAATTCATATTGAAGCAGGTGTTACCGGAGTGTATAACATCGAAGTGACAGGTCTGGATGAATTCGCCAAGGGTGCGTGTGTAACCTTAGAGGAAGTGTTCACACACACTTCGTATGTTCTCGCAGAAGGCACTTCTATTGAACTTCCGCTTGAGGCAGGCGATCATACCTTGCGCTATCAATTGCGCATCGGTGCAGCTGCTTTGTCGCATGTTACCCATGCAGGTTGCTCAACCAGCGAGGGTGGCAGTGCGGAAGTTGTATTGCCAACAAACACTACTTCAGTAGTTGAATGGTTGAATGCAGACGGGCAGTTGTTTGCTACCACAGCACCGATCAATGGCACCGCAAAAGTGGAGTCGTTGGTTGCGGGCAACTATACTGCACGCATTACCAACAACGGCGCATGCGGCACAACCTCTTTCGACTTTGAAGTGATGCAGTTGAACAACTTGGGAGCAACAGCAGTGGTTATGCCTTCAAGCTGCCAGAACACTGACGACGGCGGTATTTCCGTAAACGTAAGCGGTGGTGAGGCACCATACAACGTGGTTTGGAATAACGGTGTGGAGGGTCAGACAATTGAAAATGCTGCTACCGGTTTATACACCGCGCGCATAACCGATAAAAACCGCTGCGTTGCAACGTTCCATTTTGAAGTGGAATCGGTGAGCAATTTGTTGAGCAAATTCGAAGTGTCGCACGACCGTGTTGAGTTGGTTAACGGAGAAGCGAAAGTGGACTTTACGAATTCCAGCGAAAATGCGGATGCGTATAGCTGGAACTTTGGTGATGGCACTGAGCAATCGGAAGAAGAGAATCCTACTCACGCATATATGAGTGCCGGTATCTATGAAGTATTGCTCAAGGCAACTTACGAACGTTGTGAAGCAGTGAGCACACGCACAGTAGCGGTAACCAATAACAGCCAGACTGAAGAGTTTGCGGGTGATGTGTTGGCTACCTTGACCGATCGCGGCGTGCAGGTAACCTTCCTATTCGATGAACTGAAGAACATCCGCATCGATGCATTCAATGTACTCGGACAACAATTGATTGAGCCTATCATTGGACAATATGGATATCAAACCATCACATTCAGCGATCGCCGATACGCAGCCAATGCGCTCATTGAAGTGACCGATCTGAATTCAGGTGAAAAGACGTTGATTCGTTTGGGAAGATAAACTGAAAACTATTGTGATGTTTAAATGGTCTCGGCTTAGCCGAGGCCATTTTTTTTCATCTTTGCAACATGGATCAAGGTCTGTTCGAAACACTTCTCTACATCTTCATCATATTGGCTGTATCAATCACCGGGCTTGTGCTGTACAGAAGGGAAGTTTCTTTTTTGTTCAAGGGCAAAAAATGCAGTGGCCGAATTGTAAACTGGATGTCGGCGGTAATTGGCGGTAAGCGCTATTATTTTCCCATGATTGAATTCACGCCCGATGGTTACGAACGCCAGTTGTTTCGAGCTGAAGACCGCTGCGAAGGACAACCCATGTTTGATCCAGGAACGGAGGTCACGGTAAAATATCTTGAGTCCGATATTGAATACCGAAAAGTGATTTATCCCAAGAAGTAATTACACTTTAACTCCTGCTTTTAAGCATTTTAGTAAGTGAATAGCTCTTTTCAACTCATTCACATGGTCAAACGACATGCGCAAGCTCTTTTCCTTTTCATACATCTTTCCTGTATTAGGGTTGTGCTTGATGAAGTCCAAAACAAATGAGAATTTCTCGCTTTGGTAAAACGGTGAATTTTCTTGTGATATGAAGTAACCAATCATTTTACCGCTTTTGAGAACGAGCTTTTCAAATCCGATTTCCCGGGCAAGCCAGCGCAGGCGCATCGTTTCAATGAGCGATATCGTTGGCTTGGGAATTTCACCAAATCGGTCGATTAGGTGCTGAGTGAACGTTTCCATTCCCTCTTCTGAGTTGATGTCGTCCAGTTCCTTATAGAGCGCAATACGCTCAGAGATGCTGCTTACATATTCGTCCGGAATCAGAATTTCGAAATCGGTTTCAAGTGTCGTTTCGCGCACATAACTCTGGGATCGTTGAATCTCTTCTTCATACAGTTCTTTGAAGTGCTCTTGTTTCAATTCATCGATGGCTTCGTTCAGGATTTTCTGATAGGTTTCAAATCCAATGTCGTTGATGAATCCGCTCTGCTCTCCTCCAAGCAAATTCCCTGCTCCTCGTATATCCAAATCGCGCATGGCAATGTGAAGCCCGGAGCCTAAATCGCTGAATTGCTCAATGGCCGAAAGGCGCTTACGGGCATCCTCTGTAAGCATGTGCAAAGCTGGACTTAGCAAGTAGCAAAATGCATGTTTGTTGTTTCGACCCACACGTCCGCGCAATTGGTGCAAGTCGCTCATGCCGAAATGATGTGCGTCGTTAATGATAATCGTATTGGCGTTGGGAATGTCGATGCCACTTTCTACAATGGCAGTGCTCACCAGCACGTCGAACGCGCCTTCAATGAATTCTGACATTACTTCTTCCAGTTCTTCGCCTTTCATCTGACCATGCGCTGTAGCAACGCGCGCATCGGGACACAGCCGCTGGATCATGCCTGCAACTTCTTTCAAATTCTGCACTCTGTTGTGAACAAAGAAAATTTGTCCACCCCGTTGAATCTCGTAGCTAATTGCGTCGCGCACTACTTCTTCATTGAATGGTCGCAGCTCAGTTTGTATGGGATGTCGATTAGGCGGTGCGGTTTGAATAATAGACAAATCGCGGGCGCCCATCATGGAGAATTGCAAGGTGCGGGGTATGGGTGTTGCCGTGAGTGTGAGCGTGTCGATGTGTGCCCTCAGCGTTTTCAATTTGTCTTTAACGGCTACTCCGAATTTTTGCTCTTCGTCGATGATGAGTAAGCCGAGGTCTTTGAATTTTACTTTGGGAGCTACAATGCCATGTGTGCCTATGAGGATGTCAATTTCACCACGCTCCAAGCGCTTGAGTGTTTCAGTTTGTTGCTTGGAACTTTTAAAGCGATTTATATAATCAACGGTAATGGGAAACTCTTTGAATCGCGCAGAAAAGCTCTTGTAATGTTGAAGCGAAAGAATGGTTGTAGGCACCAGTACAGCAACTTGTTTACCATCGGTGGCTGCTTTGAATGCAGCACGCATGGCTATTTCGGTTTTGCCGAATCCAACATCGCCGCACACCAGTCGATCCATCGGAGCTTCGGCTTCCATGTCTTCTTTAACTGCTTGTGTAGCCTTTAGCTGATCAGGTGTGTCTTCATACATAAACGATGCTTCCAATTCGTGCTGCAAGTAACCGTCCTGTTCAAATGCGTGACCTTTGGTAGCCTTGCGTTTTGCATAGAGCTTAATAAGATCGAAGGCGATTTCCTTGACCTTCGTTTTGGTTTTGCGTTTGAGCGATTGCCATGCATTGCTGCCGAGCTTATCCATGCTGGGCGTTGATCCTTCCTTGCCAACGAATTTGGATATTCGGTGCAATGAGTGAATGCTTACGTAAAGCGTATCGCCGCCTTTGTAGGTAAGTCGAATGGCCTCTTGCTCTTTTCCATTCACATCAATCTTTTGCAGACCGGAAAATTGCCCTACTCCATGGTCGATGTGCACCACATAGTCGCCCGGTTGAAGCGACATGATTTCTTTAATGGTCAGCGCTTCTTTGCTTTTCTTAAATCCTTCCTTGAGTCGGAAGCGATGATATCGTTCGAAAATTTGATGGTCGGTGTAAACCAATATCTTGTTCTCTTTGTCGATGAATCCCTCTGAAAATTCAACAGTAAGCGGAGTGAAATGTATCGCGTGGTCTTTATCGGAAAAGATCTGATACAATCGCTCGATCTGTTTCGGCTGACCGGCAGCAATTACATTCGTATAACCTGCCTTTGCATTGTTGGCCAGGTTTGTACTCAGCAAATCGAAGTGTTTGTTGAATGCCGGTTGCGGCTCCATGTCGAACTGCAGCGGTTTTCCTTCCGTGAATTTTCGTTGTGAACCGAACTCAATGACTCTGCGCTGCAGCAGCAAATCGAATAGTTCTTGCTTGGTTGCATAAAGCAGATGTGGCTCCATGCGCTCAAATAGACCTACCTGTTTCTCGAATTGTTTTTGTGCTTTTTCAATTTCCACATCCATTCGATTCAAAGCACCTTCCGTGTCTTTGATCCAGATGCACGTTGAATCCGGCATAAATTCCAGCATGGTGATACGCGCCTCTTCCGTGCTCCGTGTGCTCACGTTGGGAACAATCGTGGCTTTGGTCATTTTCGCCACGCTCAGCTGCGTACCAGGTTCAAACTTTCGGATACTCTCTACCTCGTTGCCGAACAATTCAATGCGATATGGATGATCAAAACTGAATGAGAAAATGTCGATGATACCGCCACGCACAGCATATTGGCCCGGCTCATACACGTAGTCAACCTTTTCGAACCCGTAAGTATGCATCCACTCGTCTACAAAGTCGATGTCGAGGGTATTTCCCTGAATAATTTCGAAGGTTGACCCGCCTAGTTCATGTTCGGTAATTACTTTTTCGGCAATCGCTTCAGGGTAGGTGATAATGCAGATGGGTTTGCCGTTTTGTTCTTTGTTAAGGTTTTTTCGAAGATCGTTGAGCACTTCGGTGCGCATGGCAACATTGGCGTTGTCGGTTTGCTCGACTTCATATGCCTGACGTGCACTTCGTGGAAAAAAATACAGGTCAATGGGTAGTTTGACCGAAGTGCTTTCCTCACCGGGCGTTTTGCCCGCCGCATTTTCGAGGTCGTTGAGCATGAACGCTGCTTCCTCCTTGTCGGGGAGCATGAACAGGTGAACACCACCGGCCTTTTGCATAGTTGCGTAGGCAACCAGTGCACTGCCGCTCCCCACGAGACCGCGCAGATGAAGTTTAGATTGTGGTTCGTTACGCAACGCGATCAATCGGTCGACAGTTGATGAGCGTGAAAAAACAGCATTCAGGTCGGAAATGAACATAGGCAAAATCCCCCATGGATGTATTCATGGGGGTGCATCATCCAAATGTAGGGCAGCAATTTCCAAACAAGGTAATGAAAACCAACCTGCGTGTACTTTTGTGGCACATGGATACATCGGAATGTCTTTTTTACGTGCGTTTTCCTCGGGAGGATTGTGATGCCATGCTCGCGCAGGGAATTGAAGATTCCTATCTGGTTGATACCGATGAGGCGGTGGATTGGGATGAACTCAATGCGTGGTTGACCGAAAGGGAAGATTGGGTTGTTGGATGGATTGGGTATGATGTGCGCCGCTCGTTGGAGCGGTTCGGAGAAGAAAAATTACGCCCTTCTCAATTTCCACAGTTGGCGCTGATTCGACCTGTCAATGTTTTTAAGATACGCGGTTCTGAAGTGACGGTTGTGAAGGGCGTGTGGCATGATTCGCTCAACGAATGGCTGTCGATACAGCCTTCGGAAGTTGCTGTGGGAGTTGAATTAAAACAGGTTGTTTCGCATGCTGAGTACTTGGAGCATATAGCGTCACTGAAGCGAGAAATTGCTGCGGGTAATGTGTACGAATTGAATTACTGCATGCCTTTCGAAGCACGAGTAAATTTGGTTGACCCTCCTTCGATATGGAAGCGCATATACCATGAAACGCAGGCACCATTTTCGGCTTATGCCCGAATAGGCGTGCACCATGTGATGTGCGCTTCGCCGGAGCGTTACCTTAAGCGTACAGGTGATCGCGTCATTTCTCAACCCATAAAAGGAACTGTTCGACGAGGGCTTACGCCAGAAGTGGATGCTCGGTTGAAAACGGAACTGGAAAGCAGCAGAAAGGAGGTTGCTGAAAATGTGATGATAGTCGACTTGGTGCGCAACGATTTATCGCGGTGTGCCGAGCGCGACACGGTGCAGGTCGAAGAGCTTTGTAGCGTTCATTCTTTCAAGACGGTTCATCATTTGGTTTCAACTATTCGATGCGACGTTGCTGCGAAAACGACGTGGGTCGATCTAATCCGGGCAACGTTTCCCATGGGTAGCATGACGGGCGCTCCGAAGCTGAGTGCAATGAAGCTTATCGCGGAGCATGAGCAAACTGAGCGCGGAATTTATTCCGGCTCTATCGGATACATTGAACCCAACGGAGATTTCGATTTCAATGTGGTCATACGAAGTGTACAATATGACGCTGCGTCACAATTGGCAAGCTGTCATGTAGGCGGCGCGATCACAGCATTGTGTGAAGCAGAAGATGAGTACAACGAATGTTTGACAAAGGCAGAAGCAGTGCTACGAGCGCTGCGCGGTTGATTCCGATCGGTCGTACAGATCGATCGATACGAGTATGGCAATAAATCCCCAAAATGGTATGGACGCTTTATCGGTGTCGAGATAGTTGTTGAGCACACCGTGTATGAAGTAGGTCATCAATCCGAGATAGGCCGCAGCCACAAGTCGTTTGATGTCTTCATCTTCCAGCGAATAAAAAAGCCGGAATGCCAATGCACTCACTACATACAATAATGCGAATACCCAAATAGCTCCCAGCACACCTTGCTCGCAGAGAGGCCCTAAGTACTCGCTGTGGGCATTACCGCCATTGCCTTGATTGGTGCTTATGATGGTGCGGTCTTTTGAGCGCTGAAAGGGTGCGTAAACAAATTGATACGTGCCGGGGCCCCATCCTACAATGGGTCGCGCCTTGAAAAGTTCGATTGCACAATTCCACCGGTTCAAACGTTCCAGGTTACTGGCGTCGGAAGAAACGTTGGAAATGGAACTTACGTGTTCGTCAAGATTGTCGCTGCTTTCCTGTTTGTTTTGTTGCAGGCTCATTACGATGTCATCCCAGCCAATCAATAAGATGCCTGCTGCCAATGTGGCTCCCATCATGAGATGCCGCAATTGAATGCGAAGGAGCATTACAGCTAGAATAGCTGCTGCACCGAGTATGGAAATCCAGGCCGCACGCGTGTACGACAAAACCAATCCTGTCAAAAGAATTATGAACCCGATGGTGAGGAGCACACGCATCAATACGTTCATGTTGCGCTGCATGAGCAAGGCAATAACAATCGGAAAGTACATCGCTAAAACCGCCCCATAGCTCGTGTGATCTTTGAAAAGCGGTTCCATCACCCAATGAGCAGAGTCCTTGTCGAATCCGAATTGAGCATGGCGTGTAACGGTGTAAATGATAACGCAGGTTAAAGAGAAGAAGTAGAGCAGCAAATAGGATTTCATCATTGCGCGTTTGCGGAAGATATGTGCAGCGATGAAGTAGAATGAAACGATGAACCACAGCCGGGTAATGAGAAATTTGAGGCTAACAATGGGGTATTCACTCGTTATACAGGTGATGGCCATCCACCCTAAATAGGCATATATCAAATAGCTGACAGGGTGTTTGAAGATTGCTTGATCAATGCTTTTTCCCGAAAGCAGTTTGAACATGAAGAGTATGAGAACTCCAAAGAGCAGTGGTTCTGTGGGCAGGTACATGCCTACGCCTCCAATTTCGAGATCTTCCAGATTAATGCTGAAAGGAGTACAAAACGCAATGAAGAGAATGAGATAATCCAGTTTGAAAAACGCGGCCCAAAGCACTGTAAGAGCAGCAGGTACGAGCAATACTGCGTAATACTCCATGTAAATGCCAACCGCCATGATTGCAATGAAGCAGGCGGATAGCAGATAGAGTGTTCTTTCGGAAATGGATGATGCGTTCGTCATGCAATCAAATTCTGCCTTGTGAACGCAGTCGTTTGAAATTGTCGAGCACGAGCAAAATGATAAACGTGAATACAAAGGCCGACAATGTGCTCATAGCCACAATTAACCAACGTATTGGAAACGATTTTTTGTCGGCAGCACTGGCATAATCGACTACACGCATAACGGGGATATTGCTTTCTACGTCGATTTTCATTAGGTCATATCGCTTACGAAGCACGTTCATTTTTTCATAGGCTTCTTTCAGGTTTGTTTCGAGGTTCACATATGTGGTTCCGTACTTCGAAAGAAAATCCATTTGTTGTTTCAGTTGCAAAGCTCGGTCAGGGTGACCTCCTGCGATGGCTGTTCCGTACATTTCAGTGAGAGCGGCAATTTGATCGAGGTAGCTGTATACGCCCATTTGCTGCAGCACTTTCATGGAGTCTTCCATTGTTTTTACTTCATTCAAAACGCTTTGCAATGAAGACTCGGCATACTTATATGCAGTCATTGCTCGCTCGCTTCGCATGCGGTTCGCAACCGAGTCGGCAAACAGAGCGATGTCGTTTGCCATATCACGTGCGCGCTCGGGTTTTTCATCGAGCACGGCAACCTCTACCGATCCGAATTTCGTAAGTTGTGCTGAAACGTTGCTTTGATACTCCTTTGCGATGAGCGTATTCGCTCCGCGTTGTTCGCGCTTGATGTCGTAAACATCCCAAAGTGTGTACTTGTCAATAATCTTATTGCGGACCTGATCCGAGTTGATGATTTGCAACAAACGCTCAGCATCTTCCTCTTCTCCAAAGGTGAGTAAATCTTCCTTTTGAACATCTTCCAGGAGTTGTGCACCAAATGAATGTTGCTGCTCCGCATAGAGAACAACAGTGCTTTTGTATCGCTCTTTCAGTATTAAACTAACTGCTGCCGACACGATAGCAGCGGCAAGGGATATGATGAGAATAGGCTTTCTCCACGAATAGAGGAGAATGAACAGGTTCGATGAATCGAGCGATATCGTTTTACTGTCTTGTTTAATGTCGGTCATGGTATTCGATTGAATGGTATCAAAGGTAAAGGTGTCTGGTTGTTTTAGGAATCCCTGCGAGACTCGAGTGGTGTTGGCCCAATCAGCTTCTTTATGTCTCGGGCGGGAATCATCTTTAAAAGGACGCCGAAGCCAATGGCTAGACTCGTTATGACGAGGGCGCTGAACATGATGGGGGAGTTGCTGTCCACGAATAAATACGCTCCGGCAAAGACCGCGGCGGTGAATACCAAGCTGCGAACAGCAAGATCAACCGTCCAAACCTTGTAGAGCTTATGTGTCATGATTGCCTGCACCAGAAATACGAAGCCCTGCGTTAATAGGGCCGCTTGAGCCGCTCCAGCCGATCCTTTGCCCGGAATGTAAGCTATGTTAATTGCGATGTTGATACAAAGCGCAACGAATGACAGCGCTATAAGTTGTTTCATTTTACCGCCTGCGGTAAGCAGTGTTCCGGTGGTATACTGGAGTGAGAATAGCGCTGCAGCAGCCATTGTAAAGGGCAATACACGTGCGGCTTCAGCAACATGATTTGTATAGAGCATCGCCAGAATCTGTTGTGATTGAAATAGGCACAATGCGCAAACCCAAGCGCATCCTGTAATCAACAGTCGAAATGCTATGCTGAAAAGCTCTGCTGTGTTTTCATGGTTCGCAAGGAGTCGCGAGAACATAGGTAACAGTAAAACGGCAAATAGGTATGCAATCATGGAGAGCATATCGCCTAGTCGAAACGCCATAGCGTAAATACCGGCCTCAAAGCTTCCGCCCATGCGCTCCAGCAACACACCGTCGATGCGGCCGCTGATCATGGAGAAAAGGATGAGCGCCGCAAACGGAAGGCTCGATACGAGAATAGATTGCGACGCAAGAGGTTTGCTGCGAGGTTCGTTTTTTTTAATGCGCCAAACGAGAGTCGCTGCTACTGCGAGGGTAACGCCGTAGGCAACGGTTTGGCTGTAAATAAGCATTTCAATCGGGAATAATGCGTCAGCGGAAATGGTGAGAAGGGCGACTCCCAAAATTGCGATGAGCAATAATCGATCGAGTATAGAAACAAGTCGGTCATATCCGAATGCATGCATGCCACTCAGATAGGAACGTAGAAAAAGAACGCCCGTAGAAAGCACCTGATTGAACGCTAAAACGAGTAGGAGGAAGGTGGTTTTTTCGTCGTAACGAAGCAGAAACGCCAACCCGAAGCAAACAACTAAATAGATTACGCCAAGAATAATTCGGATGCGCAAAAGTTGTTTTAATTCGGATTCGTGAATGAGAGCTTCGCGCGCTACATGTCGGTTATTCCAGTTTGTAATACCTAAGTCGGGCAGTATGTTCAGAATGTAAGAGATGTTTAACAGTGCAAAGTAAATCCCGAACACTTCGGGCCCCATACGCTCTTGCACTTGGGCCTCAATGACAAGCAGATAGAACGGCTTAATGAGCAGATTGATTCCGATGAGCAGCAGAAGATTCGAAAGGAAGGACTTACGCAATGCACCCATGGTTTATTCGCGTGTAATTTGTGTCTAGCTGTTGAGGCTGAAACGCAATGAAATACCGGTGGAGATATTCGAGGTTGGAAATGAGGTCGAGATTTTTGGCTTGTTGAGTTGGTGGTCGTAGAAGAAGCGAATGGTTAGCTTGTCGCTTACCGCCATATCTGCGCTCGTCTTCAAGCTATACAAACGTTGTCCGGCAGTTGGCTGGCTGTTTTGTTCCACCATTTTGCGAATAAGTGTCACGTTGTCGCGTACGGTAAGGTCGGCTCGCAGATTGAGCGATGTATTCGCAAGCATCTTGATGGGAAGCTTGCTTTTTTTCTTGCGGAACGGATTGGGAACTTCGTTGATTTTATAGCCTAAGCCAAGCGTCAACGAGTTGCTCTTAGTTTCGGTTATTTGATAGTTGGTGAGTCCGAGGGCGAGTGTTCTGTCTTTCTTGTACTCCACTTTGAGTTGTGGCTCGTTGGTTTTCTCTTTGTTCTTCTTCTTCTTAGTCTTCAAGGTCATGTCGAGCGAGAGTGGAGTTATTTGCTCCGATATATTGACGCTGTTTATTTGCTTCCGTGTGATGTAGTTCGGGAAGTCACTTTGATCGACGGTAGTAGGCAAGCCTTCTTCGTTTGGCGTGAAATTCAAATTGCTCACATAGCTAGTTGTGTAGGTTGAGCGATAGCTGTGCTTCAAGTTGAATTGTTTGAAGTATTTCTTGATGGCAGGAATCTTAGAGAGACCGTCGTATGTAACGCTCCAGTTGGGCATTACTTTCGGTTTAAACGGATTGGACGACACTTCATTTACATCTTGGCCGGTGTATGCCGCAAGAAATGCAGGTATCACAACATCTTGCGACGTCGGGCCCCAGCCACTGTAGTATCCGTTGGCTTCCGGAGAGCCCTGCTGGTAGCTTTCGGAGTTTAGTCTTTCCGAGAAGACGAGACGGTTGTTGAGGAATGCTTCGAATGCCGCGTTTTGATATTCGTTCTTTTCGTCGTCGCGGAGGAAAGCCGTAGGCCATGTTATAATGGAAGCACTTACATTGCCCGTTTCCATGGGTGAATCGAACACGTACTCACCGGTTTGATCATCCAAGCGGAAGAAGCTTGTGAGGTTTCGACCTTCCGTGCGGTTTGCTGTCAGTTCAATCTTGAAACTCTTGACGGGTTCTAGATTGATTTTGTAGTTCCAGGTTTCGGAATAGGTTTCGTTGTATTGTGTGTTGAGCGATGGCAATTGCACGAGCCAACCATTGGCTGCAGCGTTGAGTGCAAAGTTTTCGCCGGTTGGGTTGCCCCAGATGTCGGTATTCTGCTGGCCTGCGAGGAAGGGAACGCCAGGAGCATTGAAGCTTTCGTCCATACCCAAAATTTTCGAGGTTTGCGCATAACCGGGAAGCAGCATGCCTTCGTTGCGTGTGTATGTTCCGTTTACGCTGCGCACCATCATCAGGAAGCGAAGCGCAACATGGCTTGGATTAATAGGATCGCGCTTTTCTTCTTTTTCCTTTTCATCCTTACCAAATCCATCTTTTTTCGTGGGATCTTCTTTCTCGTTTTTCTTTTTATCGTCCTTCGGTTTTTTGCCTGTATTGATGTCTTTCAGCAAAGGCACCTTGTTGTAGAGTGTTTCCAAATTACCCTGCACATTTAGTTGCACTTGACGTGTGTTTTGAATGGTGTTGCCCAATGAATCTTGAGAGAACGGCGCACGGTCCCAACGATATGTGGCGGCATAGCGCGCATCGCTGCTGATGAAATCTATAAGTGGGAACTTATCGAATGGCAGTTTATAGGTCACATTTACATTGTGATTGTAGGTGGTGTTGTTACCGCCCGCCTGAATATTGCTCCACACGGTGTCTTTGTATGCGTCAAACCACTCTGTGTTTTCTTTGTCAATCACACCGCGTGGCTCTCCTACCAATGCCATAGTGTTCGCAGCGAAATCAAATTTCAAGCTCTTGGTTAAGTCGTATTTGAACGTGTAGGCACGCGACCAATTCCAAGTCTTCTGCACTTGCGTTGTGAGCAGTATGTCGCTGTATACGCCTGTAAGTTCGAGTGTATTGTTGCGTATGCGACTGGTTTCGTAGCCGCGATTCATTTCGGTGCGGAATCCTATTTGCTTGTAGCTCGGATAGAAGTTGAAGTCTTTTATCCACTTCAAGTATTTGGACGTTTTGATTACCGGCAGTTTTTCAAAAGGTTTGATTTCCTTCGGCTTATTGGTGAAGGAATAATCGAATGCTCCGAGGTAGGTTTTATGAAGTCGCCAGTCGATGTTGATGTCGCGCTTGTATTCCTCGTTATAGGAATAGGTAACCGAGAAGTTTTTGATATTGTAGAAGCGATCCTTTCCTCCTCCGCCACCAGCTGGTGCAGCAGGTGGGGGTGCAGCTCCGGCCGCAGGGGGTGTTTTCCCGGCGTCGGCAGAGGCCCCTCCTTTCTTGGGCGAAATGCGCACATTGGTGAAATTGATACTGCGGCGCTTCACATAGTCTTGTGATTTCTTTTTGATGTCTTGATTGACATTGGGCAGGTCACCCATTTCCAAATCGGGCTGCAGAGGACTAAATCGCGGCGTGTTGACTGTTTCAGAATAGCCTACATACATCGGCAAGGCGACGCCCCATTTTTCAGGGAAGAATTTACCGAGTTGTAAGGTAGAATTGGCGTCAATACCAACGACGGTTTTTTGCTGACGTTCTTGAACAGTTTGCTCGAGGGTACCCCATCCCGGTGTCGACATATTTCCGGCCACAGCCAGTGTTCCGAAGTCTGCTAATGTTGCATTCAAACGCGCAACTGCGGCCCAACCTCCGGTTTCATCAAACTCCGAAAGTCGCAATTCGTTCACCCATATCACTGCGCATTTTGCTTTGCCATCGTCGTTGGACGCAAACACATTTCCCAGTTTCGCCGGGTTGCGCACCCCGATCATCAGTATGGTCACGTTGGCGATATTCGGATTTCCTTTTACGGTGATTTTCGCATCGCCCACCCGCGAAGTATATTCGCTCGTGATAGGAGTGCCGGGCGGTCGATTCGCTTTGAGATTCTGAAGGTCTTTAATGAAAATGTCGAAATTGTTTTCTTCCGGCCAAATAGCTTCATCATCGCTCGTGTACCAGGGGGTCGCCTTCATCGGAATTTCATACTCGTAGTAGTTGTCGTTGAAATCGGAGCCTAAGCGCACGAATACTGTAAGGTCTTTGTCTTTTAACTCGCTTTCAATGCCAAGTGCTTCAGCATGCGAGAACATACGCAATCGCTTGTACTGGCGTAAATCGAAATTTACTGTACGGTAAGCCGCGCGTGAGTCGCCGTCTTCGAGGTTGCAAATCTGATAGGAAAGCGATTGCTCATTGAGGCTGCGTAAGTTGGCGCTTGCAACGTCTTGCTCACGAATGATGCCGGGAGGAACGACGTAAGGCACAGGCTCGCGATTTCCATTTTCTTCGATGTTAACGGCAGCGATATTGAAAATGGTTGGCGGTGGA
>CAMAYP010000008.1 GCA_945862415.1 Chryseobacterium gleum
CCACCTATACACTGCTGCTGTAGAAACCTACACGGTTACGATTACCGAAACCTCTAGTGGTTGTGTTGTAACAGGCACAGTGGTAATGGAGGAAGCAACTAGTGCTTCTATTCAGATACCGGTGGGTGGTCTTACGCAGGCTTGTGCGCCTCAGACAATGGAGTTCATCAACTCTTCGACAAATGTTTCTTCGACTACAGAATTTACCTGGGATTTCGGAGATGGATCGCCCGTTTTGACTTTCGATCACACCAACTGGTTGCAAACTATTTCGCACACCTACCTTCAAGGTACAGTCGATTGCGAAACGGAGGTAACACTTACGGCCGAGAACATGTGTAATACGGTTCAAGGTGGTAATTCAGAAGCGACTTTCAATCCTATTCGTATTTGGGATTTGGATGATCCCGGAATTTCTGCTTCAGCAACCATGTTGTGTTATCCTGATACTACCGTAACCTTTTCCAACTCTACCGAGCGAAACTGTTTGATGCAGGGTAATATCTACCAGCGCTATGAATATTGGAATTTTGGTAATTACTGGGGAAGCGGTCAGGACAGCATTATTGATTGGACGCCATGGCCTCCAACGTTCCCTCACACATTGCATTTTCCGGGTATCGGTTCCTATACAGTAGAGCTTGCTGACTCCAACTTTTGTGGTGTTGCTTCTACTAGCTTGACCATTCAGATTGTGCCGCCACCATCGGCGCAAATAGCGGTGAGCGCAGATACAGTATGTGTGGGTGAATCGGTTACTTTTTATCAGCAGGCTACCGGCGGTGCTAATTTGTATCGCTGGACTTTCGGTAATAACAACGCATGGTATACAACAGGTTCCGGTAATATTACATATCTCTACAACACCCCGGGTACATATCACGTGGGTAGTATGGTTGGAATTACCGGCAGCAATGGATGTTCGGATACAGCGTGGGTTGATGTTGTAGTGCTTGCAAATCCGCAGGTCGCTATCAATGCCGATGAAACGAGCGGATGTGATCAATTGCAAGTAGATTTCACCTCGGTTACTCCGAATGCAGTGAGCTGGTCTTGGGATCTTGACAACGGAACACCAGCTTTTAATGGTGTTGACCCGCCATTGGTGAACTATACCAATCCCGGAACTTATAATGTGTCGCTTACCGTAGAAAATGCCTACGGCTGTTCGGCTGAAGACGATATTACAATTCATGTTTATGAATCGCCGCAAGTCGATTTCAACGTGTTTAATCTGTGTGAAGGCGAAACTGCCCAGTTCACAGACTTGACCATTTCAGCCAACAGCGATAATATTACCGACTGGGCATGGGATTTTGGTGATGGCAACAATTCGGATTTGCAGAGCCCAAGCTATACTTATACCTCTACCGGAAGCTTCCTGGTTCAGTTGTTCGTAACAACTGAACATTGCTTAGGCAGCGATACAACAACCGTGATTGTGCAAGACGCACCGATGGCTTCTCTCTACGCTGATGTGATCGAAGGCTGTGGCCCACTCACTGTGAACTTTACCAATAACAGCGACGTAGCTGCAGTGTATGAATGGGATTTGGGCAATGGTCAAATCATCACCTCATTCTCAGGTCAGCATACATTCCTAAACACAGGAGCTTCAGATACTACCTATCAGATTACCCTTACTGCATTGAATGCTTTTGGATGTGGAACTTCCGATACTGTATCGGTTACCGTTTATCCTGGAGCAGTTGCATCTTTTATTGATGACAACTCAGCGCCAACCTGCGGACCGATGGATGCCTACTTCCAAAATGCATCGTTGAACGCTTATGGTTACTCATGGGATTTTGGTGATGGTTCAACTTCAAACTTGGTAAGCCCAACACACACCTATTACAATAACACAGGATTTCTCGATATCTACGAAGTAACACTGGTTGCTTACAACATCAATGGTTGTAATGACACGACTTCGAACACCTTGTTCGTGTACCCACTGATGAACTTGGATTTTGAAATTACCGGCAACCAAGGCTGTGCGCCCGTAACTGCCACCATGCCTTTCGTGAGTGGTGTTCAAAATTACCACTGGGATTTTGGTGACGGATCGACTTCACCTTTTGCAATGCCAAACCACACGTTTAACAACTACACCAATGCACCTGTTGTGTATGATGTAACACTTATTGGAACCTCAGCTTTTGGTTGTGTTGATACAGCCATGACCCAAGTAACAGTGTTCCCAAATGCTATCGCTCAATTCAGCTCATCGGCCATTTCCGGTTGTTCGCCGCTGCAAGTTGATCTTACCAATTTGTCGATCAATGCCGACACGTACGATTGGAACTATGGCGACGGAGCCGTATCGCAAGAAAACGGAGCTATTCACACCCATACATTCACCAACAACGGCACGACGCCATTGGTGCGCACGGTGGCCTTGTCGACTCAGAATATTTATGGTTGCATGAGTTCTTTCTCAACCAACGTTGAGATCTATCCGCAAATCGAAGTTTCGTTTGTACAACCGATTGATGTGTGCTCTCCGGCTACAGTTGCATTTAGCAATACTAGTCTTAACGTGAGTGCTTATGCATGGAACTTCGGTAACGGTTTGCAATCGGTGGCTCAAAATCCAACTTCGGTTTTTGAAAACATTACAGACAGCGATGTATCCTATACCGTAACACTTACCGGTGCGTCTGTATTCGGATGTGTCGATTCTGTGTCGCAATCCTTCACTGTAAAGACAACACCAGTTGCAGCCTTTACATTGAGTGAGCTTGCTGCTTGCTCTCCTGTTCAGGTTGAAATTTCAAACCAGAGTGTGCGTGCCGACAGCTTGTACTGGAGCTATGGTGACGGCACATCATCAAACAACACGGACTCTATTCAGCAAGTGGTTTATGATAACAACGGAACCATTGCTCAGGACTTTGTAATAACACTTGTAGCGGTTACAGAAGAAGGCTGTTCAAGCCAACAGACTTCTGCGCTCACTGTTTATCCGCTGATTGATGCCGGATTTATAGAGCCCGGTGTTTATTGCAATCCTGCTACTGTTCAGTTCAACAGCACGAGTGTAAATGCAAACTCATTGCAATGGAGTTTCGGCAACGGAACGGTTTCTTCGATTCCTGCTCCTACTTCCTTTTTTACAAATGACAGTGGTGACCCGGTAACCTTCGCGGTGCAGTTAATTGCAACTTCGACCTATGGTTGCGTTGATTCTGTGATTCACGAGTTGGTGGTTAATCCAACACCGGTCATTGATTTTGTTCCGAACGTGTATGCCGGCTGTGCTCCAATCGAAATTGAGTTCACGAATAACTCGTTGTATGCTGATGATGTTTCTTGGACTTACGGTGATGGCGCTGTTTCGACCACTACTGATCTCGTTCATTCGCATGCTTATTCAAATAATGGCAATGATCCTGAAGTAATGCAGGTAACGCTGGCTGCTACTTCTGCCGAAGGATGCAACTCTTCACAAAGTGTTGAGCTTACGATTTATCCGGCGGTTACTGCAGGCTTCATGAGTCCGGGTGAGTTTTGTTCTCCGGCTCAAGTTGCTCTTGTAAACACAAGTGTGAATGCAGTTTCTTACGAGTGGACTTTCGGCAACGGCTTGATGTCGATCATGCAAAATCCGACAACCAACTATTCAAATACATCCGGTGTAACTGAGGTGTATGACATTCAGTTGCTTGCTGCGAATGCGTTTGGTTGTGTTGACACCGCGTATCAGCAAGTAACCATTCACGCCACGCCTGATATGAATGTATTGGCGAGTGTAAACGCCGGCTGTTCACCGTTGCAGGTAACCTTCGGTAATGAAACTCTTTTTGCTGACAGCTATATGTGGTTTTATGGAGATAATACTTCATCAATAACAGCGGCTACTCAGCATTCGCATACATTTACCAATAACGGCAACCAGGCGCAGGAGTTTGAAGTGGCGGTTACTGCATCTACTGCTGCAGGTTGTTCGGCTCAGGCCAACATCATCATCCAGGTTTATCCGGCTGCTGAGGCTTCGTTTGAGGATCCTGGATCATATTGTTCTCCGGTGAGTGTAGGCTTTGTAAACACCAGCGAGAACGGTGCTACCTATCAGTGGGATTTTGCGAACGGTGTGCAGTCTATTATGGAAGAGCCGGTTGTTTACTTCACGAATACTTCCGATACAACGCAAGTGTATGATGTGTCTTTGTTGGTTACTTCTGCCTATGGTTGTGAAGCACAGTACACAGCCCCGTTAACAGTGTTTGCACTGCCTAATGTGGAGTTGTTGTTGGCTGAAAATAATGCTTGCGAACCGGGCCCTGTAACCATCTATAACAACACAACCGGCGCTGCTACATACATGTGGGATTATGGTGACGGTACTGCTTCCAACACCTCGCTTACAGCACACGCACACGATTACTCGAATGCGCCTTTCCAAACCAACTCTTACACCATCTTATTGGTTGCAACCTCTGAAGAAGGATGTGTTGATCAGGCAACGGTAAACTACACCATCTATCCCGGTGTTGTTGCGGCCTTTACTACCGATACCATCGGTTGTGCGCCACACAATGCACCATTTATCAATCAAAGTGTTGGTGCTGTTTCATATCAGTGGAATTTCAGCGATGGCCAGGTTTCTTCGGAAACGGCTCCTGCTATGTTGTTTAATGCTCCATTCGATACGGATGTTGAATTGGAGGCTCAGCTTATCGCAACGAATGTATATGGCTGTTCAGACACCGCTATCAAAACGATTCATGTGATGCACACTCCACAGGCGATTGCTCAGATCGACACTGTGATGGGATGTTTTCCTGCAACGGCTGTGCTTTACAACGGCTCTATTGGTGCAGACAGCTACAATTGGATGTACGGAACAGGCCAAACATCAACTACCGATGCAGAGTATCATGAGCAGGAATACATCAACTCTTCGAACGATGTGTTTACTTTCTATATCACGCTTCAAGCATTCACGGATTATGGCTGTATGAGCAGCGACCAGTTGACATTGGATGTTGCACCGGACATTGATGCCGATTTCAATGCCATTCAGCAAGGTTGTTCTCCGTTGGAAGTTTATTTCGATAACATCAGTGATGGAGGATCAAGCGTAGCATGGAGCTTCGGTGACGGCGATCTTTCAAACGCTTATGAGCCTCAGCATACCTTCTTTAATTGGGGTTCAAACGACACTACGTATGCCATAACCATGGTGCTGTATGATAACTATGGCTGCTCGGATACTGTTACACGCAACGTGTTGGTATATGCCAATCCGATTGCAGGTTTTGAAGCAACACCACAAACTCAGTTGTGGCCAGACGCTACCATTGACATCACCAACACAACTGTAGGCGGTGACTTGGCTGCTACCTGGAACATGAACGATGGTACTTTCCTATATGAGATGAACCCTGGTTCATACACCTACGAGCATTGGGGTGAATACACCATTCAATTGGTAGTGAGCAATGGTTCTTGCAGTGATACCACGTATCGCACTATCGAGATTTTACCACCTGCACCGGTTGCTAATTTCCAAGGCCCTGCGGAAGGTTGTGTACCGCTTACTGTGCAGTTCTCTAACCTCAGTGAAAACGCAGTAGTATCGACATGGTCG
Organism: Chryseobacterium gleum; assembly: GCA_945862415.1. Classification (GTDB taxonomy): domain Bacteria; phylum Bacteroidota; class Bacteroidia; order Flavobacteriales_D; family Sanyastnellaceae; genus JAIBBG01. The sequence goes on from CAMAYP010000008.1 coordinate 5,597, forward strand.
TTTGGTGATGGAAACCAGTCTACAGCTGAAAATCCGATTTACACCTACTATCAGCCCGGTATTTATTCTGTAACACTTACAGTAGTTGGTCCTGATGGTAGTAGTGATGTGATGACACAAGAGCAAATCATCTACGTGTATGCTAATGCAACTGCAGCATTTGCAGTTACTCCAAACACGGTAAGTGTGCCAGGTGAGCCAGTTTATTGTTTGAACCTTTCTGCCAATGCAACCAGTTACTCATGGGATTTCGGTGACGGTTCGACTTCAACGGAAGAGAATCCGTTGCACTACTATCAGGAAGAGGGCGACTATGATGTTACACTCGTAGCAATGAATGAGAACGGATGCTCAGACACCCTTCTGTTGCCAGGGTTGGTGAACGCGAATGACATTGGAATGATTGAGTTTCCGAATGCGTTTTCACCCAACGTGGTGGAGAGCAGCGGTGGCTTCTACAATATTCACAGCCTCGATAATGATGTGTTTTTCCCGATCCATAAGGGCGTGGAAGATTACAAGCTGCAAATCTTCAACAAGTGGGGTGAGTTGCTCTACGAAAGCGGCGACGTGGCAAAGGGTTGGGATGGCTACTACCGCGGTCAATTGGTGAAGCAGGATGTGTATGTGTGGAAGGTGGAAGCCCGATTTGTGAACGGTCAGAAATATGATAGCGCCGGAGATGTAACCGTAATTGTTAAATGAGCGTACAACTAGAAAAAACAGCGTTCAAAAACTGCCCTAATCATGATGAATCGTTTCCTGAACATAGCGCTATTGTGCCTTTTGGCCATGAGCACGCAAGCTCAGGATCAGCAATTCACGCAATTTTACGCAGTGCCTACCGCGGTTAGTCCGTCCTTTGCCGGAGCTTCTATTCAAAGCCGAGTGAGTATGCAGTATCGAAACCAATGGGCTGCGATACCGGGCGGTTTTAATTCAGGCAACATCACGTTCGATCAGTTCATGCCCAACCTCAACAGCGGCATTGGGATGCTGGTTAGTTATGACCAAGCGGGATCGGGCGCTTTGCGTTCTACGACAGTGGCTGTCCAATATGCCTACGAGGCACGCATCAAGCGCAATCTTTTTTTCCGACCTTCTTTGCAATTGGGCTACGGACAAAAGTCGATCGATTTTGAAAAGCTAACCTTCTACGATCAGTTGGTGCGCGAAGGTGATGAAGCGTCATTGGAAGCAGGCACCGTGCGCCCGGTCAATTATTACGATATGGGAGCCGGTATGCTACTGTATAGTCCAAAGCTGTGGTTGGGTGTTTCAGCGTTTCACAATAACTCACCGGATGTATCTCTATACGACTCACAGAAAACGCCACTGGCCAGAAAGGTCTCTGTGCATGGCGGGTATCGCATTCGTTTGAAAGGCAATTCGCTTCGTAAGCTTGATCATTACATGGTGGTTGCCGCAAACTACTTGGCACAGCAACAATTCGATCAGCTGGATCTTGGATTCTACTATGAGTTTTCGCCCATGATTTTGGGTATGTGGTATAGAGGCTTGCCTATGAAGAGCAATTCGTACGGCTACTTTAATCACGATGCACTTGCTTTCGTACTTGGTTTCCAAGCAGGCAATTACAAGGTTGGTTACAGTTATGATATCACTGTTTCGAAGTTGGGAATAGCCAGCAGCGGAGGCTCGCATGAGGTTTCGTTGGTGTATCAATGGGCCAACAAGCACAACCAACGCGCGAAGAAAATTCGCATCATGCCTTGCGCGAAGTTTTAGTCTTTAGCGGATAATATTCACTTCGCGCTCCAATTCAATTCCAAATTTTTGTTTGATGTCTTCAATGATGGAGGTGCTTAGATCGTAAATCTGATTTCCTGTTGCACCACCGTAGTTGACGAGCACAAGCGCTTGTTTGTCGTGCACACCATAGTTTCCCATGTTTTTTCCTTTCCAGCCTGCGCGTTCAATGAGCCAGCCTGCAGGCACTTTCACATGTTCGTTGTCGATGGGGAAGCAAGGTGCATTGTTGTGATGTTCCTGAATTTTGCGATAGACATCCATCAGAACAACGGGGTTTTTGAAGAAGCTTCCTGCGTTGCCGATTTTCTTGGGATCGGGCAATTTGGATGAACGTATGTTGATGACCGCCTTGGCGATTTCTTTTATGCTGATGTTGTCGAGATGCATTTTATCGAGCTCTTCTTCTATAGCGCCATACGAAGTGTGCAGCACGGGGCGTTTGTTGAGTCGAAACGTGACGGATACAATGACCCATTGATCTTTTTGCTCTCGCTTGAAAATACTTTCGCGGTAACCGAATTTGCATTCGTCCAATGTGAAAACACTCATGCTTCCATCGGCTAAATGAATGGCTTCCAGTGAGTGAAAAACGTCCTTTGTTTCAACGCCATATGCACCAATGTTTTGCATTGGGCTGGCACCTACACAACCCGGTATGAGCGCTAAATTTTCGAGGCCTGCATAGTTGGCTTGAATGCAGTGCATAACCAGTTCGTGCCATACTTCACCTGCAGCGCTTTTCACATAGTAGTGATGCTCGTCTTCCGCAATGGTCTCAATTCCCTTCAGTTCGTTTTTTATCACTATGCCATCGAAATTGCGCACGAACAGCATGTTGCTTCCGCCACCAAGCACGAGACGTGGGTTTTCGCGAACAGTAGGGTGCTCCAGCAGTTCACGCAATTCATCGATGGATTGAAAAGCCGAGAAGTAGCGTGCCTGAGCGCTTACGCCGAATGTATTGTGCGCTTTGAGCGATTCGAATTCCGTTATCATGTATCAAAAATGTGTATCGAACCTTCTGTTTTCGAGTTGCTTGCTGCTAGTTATTACCGAAGTTTTCCATAATCACTAACTCTTGTTTTGTATGGCGGTTTGAAGTTCTTCTTGGCTGATGACTTCGTAGTGTCCGGAGGTGCATTCGAGCAGGTCTGAAATGAGCAGCCGTTCGGGAAGAATGTTCGCATTCAGCTCATGCCTTAGGAATTTATTTCCAAGTTGCTGCCACTCAATCATGTGGTGTTCTGATGTTATTTGGTAATAACTTTTTCCCGATGTATTTTTCCGAAACTGAGGATATGAGAATGTCATTCCTCAAATTTGAGGAATTCAATTAATACGATTGCGCTTTTATGTCAACTTATTTTTTACGTCGCTTTGCTCAACAGTTGTTGGAAAACCATCCCGATGATTTGAGCCGCGTGACGGTTGTGTTGCCAACCACACGTGCTCGCCTTTTCTTGATGCGCCATTTGCATGAGTTGAAGGGAGGAGCGTTTTGGGCACCGCGATGTTTGATTTTGCCTGATTGGGTGCGCTTGCTGTTGCCCGGCCGTATTGGCGGTGAGTTGGAACTTATAGCAGCATTATTTGAGCAGTATCGAACCGTGGTTGATGGCTCTGAAAATTTCGAGACTTTTTTGGGTTGGCAGGCAATTGCCATGCGCGATTTCAATGACGTGGATGCGGCGTTGGTATCGGGTAAAAGAGTGTTCAGCGATTTGCGAAACATACGTGAAATTGAGAATTGGGATCCGGAAATGTGGAGCTTCAATCGCAATCCGCTTTCTGCAACGCAAGAGAATTTTCTGCGCTTTTGGATTCAATTGGGAGAGTTATATCACGCATTTGCTGCATGGCAAGATGAGCAAGCATGCTGGACCTATACACGCGCCGTGCGCTATTTGGCCGAGAATCCGGAGGTGATGCGCATCGATGAAAAAACGGAACGCATTTATTTTGTGGGTATAGGAAGCTATTCGGCGGCTGAACGCAAACTGATACGCAATGCTGCTGACAAATGGCCCGTGGAGATGGTGTGGGATCTTGATCAGTATTATTTCTCAAATAAAAATCACGAGGCGGGCAATTTTGCGCGTAAAATGGCTTCCACTTTTGATGCTGAAACGGTTGCTGATGGCATAGCCAAGCACCCAATACAGGCTACAGTGGTGAAGTGCGGCACTTCTATTTCTCAAGTGATGCGCGCTGCGGAGATTTTGTCTGAATTTTCAGAGGAACAACTCGACAATACGTGTGTCGTTATCAATGATGAATCGGCATTAGAGCCCTTACTTTCTGCAATAACCGACATCAAGTCACAGGTGAATCTGGCCATTGGAAAGCCCTTGCAGCAAACCAATGTATCGCGCATTGCTGAGGAGCTTTTCGTAGTAAGAAGTCTTCATGTGCGAAAGGGAAAAATGTACCACAAGCATTTTGTGCAATGGCTTCAGGTGGTGCGTGCGAGTGGTTTTGAGCCGGAGGCTTGTGAGCACATTCGCAACGAAATCATTGAGAAGAACCTGGCTCAGGTCACCGATGAACATTTGATGCAATGGATGGAAGTGCATCCGCTAATGGAACCGTTGTTTGGCAGTTTGCGTGCGAAGTCGAGCGCTGAAGCGGTCGAAATGCTGCGCGATTTCATGTTGAACTTTACACCGGCCGATGACTTTGCTTCCGTATCTCGCACCAAGTTGCTGGGCGTGTTGGAAGACCTGCTTGAACTGATGCGCAGGTATGATTACATGAACGATGATCAGCTTCTACTCAAACTCTATCAATTGGTCATTGCTCGCATGAAGATGCAATACACGGGTGAGCCTGTGGAGGGGCTGCAGCTATTGAGTCTTTCTGAAACGCGCGCACTCGATTTTGAACGTGTGATGTTTTTGGGTTCGAATGAAGAGTATTTCCCGGGCGAGCGATTCAGTCAGTCGTTTATACCATTCGACTTACGTGCGCATTATTTATTGGCTATGCCGGAAGACGCCGACGCCATACACTCCTATACCTATTACCGTTTGTTGCACGAAGCGCGCGAGGTTTATTATCTCTATTCCACCGTTGTGTCGGAGGGGAAGAGTGCAGAGCCCAGTCGGTATATAACGCAGTTGATGGCTGAGTTGAAACAGGCCAATCCCGCATTGGAGGTGAAGGAAGAGATTGTAGGCACCACAGAGAGTATCGGAATTCGGGAGGGCGTTGTTTCCTCTGACTTTGTGCGTGAACGCATAAAAACATTGCTCACTGATGGAATCTCACCTTCTGCCATTAACAAGCTGGTGAGTTGTCCGCTCGATTTTTACTACCGCTACATTGCGCGTTTGGGCGAAGAGAAGGAGGTTGATGAAAGTATGTCGAGCAGCAAGTTTGGTGAGATAGTGCACAAGGTGCTCGAAGATTTCTATCAGCATTTCATCGGAACTTACCCCGATGAGCAAGCCTTCAATGGCTTGCGATTGAACTTACAAGACAATGTTCTTGGAGTAGCGGCGCAGCTGTACGGTGGTAGAAAACTCGATACTGGAATCGATCATTTATCAATTCGAATAGCTGTCGATATGCTCAATAAGTACATCGATGAAGAGTTGGAGGCAAAACAATTGCCAGATGAACCTGCGTTAACACGATCGGTAGTTTCTGTGGAGGGGTCAGTCAATCGCACGTTCGATGCGAACACAATTGGGCTTCCCATTCCGTTTACGTTGCGCGGTAAGATTGATCGCTCTGATAACGTTGCGGGTGTCTTGCATGTAATCGACTATAAGACCGGCAAAGTGGGCGTGGATAAGAACAAAATGAAGGGCGAGCTTGACCAGCTTTTTGTGAAGAAGGATTATTCGAAACTGCTTCAACTGCTTATCTACATCATGATGACGCGCGAGAAGAACCAAGCTGTGCCTGTGGCTTCTTTCTATTCGATGCGTGAAAATGGTGGAAGCTTTGTCTTTGCGCAGGAGCTCACGGAACTCACTATTGACCATGAATTTATCGATAAAGCAGAAGAAGCGCTCGGTCGTTTTTTGAGTCAATTATTGGAACGCGAAACGTTTGAACACAACCCGTCTTCGCTCTATTGCGAATACTGCATGGTGAGTCATTAATCGTAATTTGTCTTTCTACTTTCGGAAACCTTTCCAGGTTTTTTGTACGAGAACGTTCACTTCATCGCTCACTTTGAAGGTGAGGATTAGAACGCCGTAGAGAATGCAAACCGCGGTGCCTTTTAGCATGATATCGAGGTAGTGCATGCCTGTGGTTGGTATGAGTACTCCGATGAAATACACTGCCGCGCCAATCACCAGCACCTTTATGAACTCGATGGAATACGGCTGCATCTTGAATTTCACCTGAATGAAGATGAGTCGCAGTGCATTGAAAAGTATATAGGTGAGGCACGATGCAATGCCGGAGCCCACAATGCCATAAATGGGAATGAGCAAGAGATTGGTGAGAAAAGTGAACACGACAAGCAGCACCATAAACAGCGTGTCATATCGATAATACGCTGAAGTGCCAATGATGGCTCCGTTGGCTCCCGTTGCTAAATCGACCAGATAGCCAATGCCCATAAACAGGATGACGTATTTAGCAACTCCATATTCTGATGGCATTAGCGCGAGTAAGCTGTCTATGTTTACCCACAGTGCAATCAACAGAAGTAAACCTATGATGAGTTGGTTGAGGCTCGATTGGCGGTAAATGTTTTTGATGTTAGCCATGTCATTGTTCTTCCATGATTCGGCTATTACTGAAGTGGTGATACGAATGATGGATCGAGCCGGAATTTGAATCATGCTGCCGAAGTAGGTGGCAATGGAGAACACTCCCGCTGCAGCAAGACCGAGTTGATCGTTTACAATTACTTTATCGATCGATGAGATCATCATGCCGCTAAGTCCGGTGATAACCGAGAAAAGCGCTACATCGCGCATTTCTTTTTTCATTTCGGGCGATAAAGAAGTGCGAGGTTTTCGCCAATGCCATTCCTTGTTGGCTATGAGCACAGCCATCATCGCAAAAGTCATCGCACAAAAACTTCCGAAATAAATAAGCACGAATTCTTCGAATCCAATAAAGTTCCAATGATAGGCTGCGGCTCCGAGGAGAATGACGATTCGCAAGGCAACTTCTTTGATTAGCACGCCGGCCGTTGAAAGAAACAAAGCGCGTGTATAGGCATCGAGTACGTTGAAGATGCCGAGAAAAAACGTGAGTGGAAGGAGGTAATATAGGTTTCCGGCAAGCAGCGGTGATTGTCCGCTATTGCGAGCTATGTAGTCATCTTTGAATAGCCAATAGAGCAAAAGGAAGAGCAGCGAACCAACGGCAGTAAATACGAGCGGATAAAACATAAATCCGTTGTGCTGTTCATTCGGATTTCTGAAATGGGGAAACATACGCAACACGACACCTGCCATACCCAAATTGCTGAGCGAACTGCTGATGAGTGAAATCGATATGATTACGTTGAGCAACCCGTTTTCTTCCGGCGTAAGCCAAAGGCGGTTCATGAACCACACCGTGAGAAAGCCGAGCGCCGCTCCCAGGTATGAGAACACGGTTGATCGAATGGCTTGTTTGATGATGATTCCCACGTTGATTTTGATTTATTCTACAACGTCCCACGATAGCGGAGTGCCTGCTGCTATAGTCGTTTTTGCTTTCTTGCCTTGAACGGTTTCCCAATGCTTCGGTGCTAGACCAAGGGCGGGTCGAATGATTTTGAGGTTGTCGGAAGTGAAAATTTCACCTTCAGAAATTTCACGCGACGCATAAATGGATCGCTTGAAGAGCAAGCTTTTTTCTTCAACTGCTTGCACTTCCGTTTGTATGCGCCCTAATGCCTGATAAGCTTTCATTGACTCATCGACTAGGGCTTTCATCTCGCTCGGTTCCATGCTGAAGGCGCTGTCTACACCGCCATCTGCTCTGCTCAACGTGAAGTGTTTTTCAATAACTCGCACACCCAAACCCACTGCTGCCAGCGCCACGCCGATGCCCATCGTGTGGTCCGACAATCCGATTTCACATTGCCAGCGCTCACGCATGTGCGGTATGGTGAGGAGGTTCGTGTTTTCAGGTGTTGCAGGATAAGTGCTCGTGCATTTCAACAGTATGATCTCTTTGGCGCCTACAGTTTTCAATACTTCTACACTCTCGGCTATATCCTCAAAGGATGCAACACCGGTGCTCATGATAACGGGTTTGCCGGTAGCAGCCACTTTTCGAAGCAACGGGTGATGCGTATTTTCGAACGAAGCAATTTTATAAAGCGGCACATTCAATGTCTCTAAAAAATCGACTGCACTTTCATCGAAGGGCGATGAAAATGCGTCCATACCCTGTGCGCGTGCACGCTCGAAGATTGGCTTGTGCCATTCCCATGGAGTGTATGCTTGCTGGTATAAGTCATATAGTTCGCTTCCCGCCCATAGCGAGTTCTTGTCGTCGATGGTGTAAGCACCCCGCATCGTGATGGTGTCTGCTGTGTACGTTTGAAGCTTAAGGGCATGTGCTCCTGATTGAGCAGCGGCATCAACGATTTCCAGCGCGCGTTCGAGCGACTGGTTGTGGTTGCCGCTCATTTCAGCAATGATATAAGGGCGGTGCAAGGAAGCCAGGAATGACATAGTGTAAAATTCGGATGCGCTAAAGTAGGGATGGCGCGGCAATCTATCTGTTGAGAGCTAGTCGGAAGAGCACAGATTCGTCGGTTTCTTCCACTATGCGATAACCGCTGCGCTCGAAAGCACGGAACGATGGCAGGTTACTTTTTTTAACCCATCCTTCCAAGCATTCCACATGGCCTTGCTCGAGCGAAATTTTGAGTGCGCTATGTTGCAACAACAATACGCTTAACCCTCTTCCGCGAAAAGATGAGCCTACTGAGTAATTGATAATCGCTTTGTTGTCTTCAAGCTTCAAGCGCATCTGCGCGGCCGGTGTTCCGTTGATGCTGTAGAGCCACATGCAAGTGGTGGGAGATGTTGTTACTACTTCAAACCACTTCTCGTGATCTTCCCAAACAATTTCGGCTGATTGATATGAATTGGCTCGAACAGCCGTATCGTTGGCCCATTCGAAGTACAGTCGTGCATCATGGATTGTAGCTTTTCGTACTGTGCAAGCGTGGGATATTTCCAAGAATGAAAGAGCTAAACGACGGTCACTTCTACCATCAATCAAGGTGCGTTGCTGTTTCAGCTGTTCTTCCCTTGCATTGAAATTCTCAGTGAAAGTGCGAATACTTTCGAGCGCTTCTGACTCGGTCAGCGATTGAAAAGCACCGAGTGAACGCGCAGCGCCGTGTTTACTAAGTCCGTTTAGAATGCCGAGTTGATTGGGCGCTGTATAGCCCGTAATCAGCGAGCATCCCATTGCGCAAGCTTCGATTGAGATGGTGCTGGCCGGACAAATCACCACATCGGTATGCAACAACGCATCCGTTAATTCGCGCGTGTTGAGGTTGAGGCAAATCGTTATCTGCGGATGGATTTCAGCCAGCGCTTGAATGGATTCGTAATGCGGATTGAGTGAGCTCACTAGCAGCTGCACATGTGCGTGTGGGAAATACACAGAGAGCAGGCGAGCGAAAAATTCGGTTCGGTTGCTTTCGTCGGCTGCACCCATGCTGATGAGAAAACGTTCGGCTTGTTTTACGACTCGCGCAGAACGTGAGGCACTCAATATCTCGGGACGCAGCAATGCATAGTGGAGCCCAAGCAAGAGGCGCGTGTGTACTTCGCAATCGTATGTTGAGGGCGCTACATCAGGTGCATGATTGATGATGGCCTCAGCCGTATGATGCCAGCTGTGCAAATCGTCGATAGCAACCACCTTGCAACCGTTTTGTTGAACGGTTTGCTGATAGGAGGTAGTGAAATGATATCCATCGAGCACAACAATACTCGTGTTGGTAATTTTCTCATTGACCGCAGACAACAGATGCGTACAATCCAATTCGTAATCGGTCGTGCGAGAAAGGGCTGTGTGCTGAAATCCTTGTTGCGTGATCCATTGGTACACGGTTTCTTCGGTTTCTTGAAGCACAAAAGACACATCGAAATAATCGCGCAGCATGTTGGCCAATGCCAAGCAACGCACTACGTGGCCCATGCCTATGTCGGTTCCCCCATCACATCGGACTATTACCCTTGGCTTCATCGCGCGAGTTGTTCGGTAGGGAAAAGCACCCGGACATCTACCTGTTTACTCTTTGCCAACTGTATGGCCTCATCGTTGTAAATGGATGCTTTGAGATGCGCAATCGTGTCTGGACGCTTCATCTCGTATTCGGTTATATATCGCTCGACATGATGACTCTCTGCGGCGAATGTCATAAATAGAGAAATGCGTTCTTGCTCTTCTTCCTTTTTCAAAAAGGCCGGTATTCGTTTTTCAATTCCTTGATTGTCGATACAAAGTGAGGGCAGCCATTTCAGCTTTACCGCATTTCCGCTGTGTTGTAATTTCAGGCTCCAGGCCACAAGGTCGCCGGGCTTGTTGTTGATGAAGACCGATGGACCATCTGCTTTTTCATGTGTCCCCGGTTTTACCTTTAATCCACCACTGTATTGCGAATGATCCTGCAGATATAAACCGATGCGTATAAGCGTGTATTTGCTTTGCCAATCAGGCCCGCTGTTATAGGCCCTGTCTATGCAGTCGCGGTGAAAACCACGCAGGCCTGTGCCGATTTGATAGGAGCTATCTCCGAAATAAATTAGCTTTTCAGTGCCCACTATTTCTTGTGCAAAATGAAGTATCCGTGGTTCGAGCAAAATATCGCGAAGCAATGTTTTGCTGAGTAAACAGCCTTTTGCGTAACGAGCTTTCGAAGATGTATTTATCAACTGAAAGGTAAGTCCGGCATTTTCATCGATGGCATATTGATCGTATACCTTTTGACGAAACAACTTAATTTCTTCGGCACTGAATACCGAGGGTTGGAGAATGTAACCATCGGTTGCGAACTGCTCGGAAATAGTGGTGTGAATGCTCATGCTTTTTTTTGTTCGATGTGTTGATTGATGTTTATCCACTCCGGATGACTAAGCAAGGTGTTTTCAATGTTGGCGAAACCTTCATGCATCGCATTGGTTTTCTCAATCATATTGGTGAGGACTTGTAAATCTTCCGGAGTATCGAGAGTAAGTCGGAGGGAACCATGATTGTTTTCCTGAGCAATGTTGTGCATGCGTTGCGCATGTCGATCGCGCATGAAGGGAGTTACGTGCTCGCGATCGTGCTCTGTGGTGGCCATTTGATGAGCTTCTTCAAGCATAAAGGAACTGAATATCTCGAAGTCGAAGCCACGGGCATACGTGCGAGGAAAGCAATTACTCACGTAGCTTCGGTCATCGTTGAGTTCAATATAGCGATCGATTCCTTGTTGTATGAGTGCCGCATCGATAAGCGGACAATCTGATGTAACACGTACAAGGATGTCGGCCGGAAAGTGCATATTGGCTTGATAGAATCTACCCAATACATCGTGTTCGTCGCCTCTGTAGCAATTTATTTTTTCTTTTTCTGCAAAACGGGCGACAGCATCATCTTCGGTATTGTGTGTGGTGGCAATCACGATGCTGAAACCGCCATTTCGTAAACGATCTATGTGGTGCTGAAGCATTGACTTCTCGCCGGCTATGCACATTATCTTTCCGGGCAGCCGTGTACTGGTCATACGCGCCTGAGTAATGACCTGGATGCGGGGCTTTGGAGGTATTGATGTCATTTTTAGACACTGAACGTTGGATCGACGTGCGTCTTAATAAGACTGCGCAACTCTTCGGCGTTAACCCAATCTTGATTGTAACCGGAATTATAGCAGAATCCTTCCGCAACTTTGGTAGCCTCGAAATGATTCACAAATGCCTGTAAATCGAACACAGGAACCTGCGGAAGAATCGCGTAATAGCGTCCTAAATCGTAGGTGGAGAATGAATCGGATGAAGTAATCATCTCTTCATGAAGTTTTTCACCCGGGCGTATACCCACAATATCGGTTGCGGCCTCTGGGGCTATTGCTTTGGCTACCTCTGTAATTCGGTAGGATGGGATTTTTGGAACGAAGATTTCACCACCCCATGCGTGTTCCATTGCATGTAGTACCATATCCACTCCTTCCTGAAGCGATATGTTGAAGCGCGTCATGTTGGGGTCGGTTATCGGCAGACGACCTTCTTTTTTCTTCTTTATAAAAAACGGAATGACTGAACCGTTACTGCCCATGACATTGCCATAGCGCACCACGGAAAACCTGATAGGATGTTTACCTCGAATGTTATTGGCTGCTACGAAAAGTTTGTCGGAGCACAACTTGGTTGCACCATAAAGGTTAATGGGTGCTGCAGCCTTGTCGGTGGAAAGTGCCACTACGTTTTTCACACCGTTTTCGAAACAAGCATTGATTACATTTTCGGCTCCCAGGACATTCGTTTTAACACACTCCATCGGGTTGTATTCTGCAATAGGAACGTGCTTCATTGCCGCGGCATGTATGACATACTCGATGTCTTTCATAGCTGTTTTTAGACGATCACTGTCTCGAACGTCGCCAATGAAATAGCGAATGGCATTGTATTTCGAATGAGGGAAATCTTGCGCCATTTGATATTGTTTCTGCTCATCACGCGAGAAAATAACGAGGCGTTTTACATTGGGCCACCTTTCCAAAATCGTTTTGGTGAGATGGGTTCCGAGTGAACCTGTGCCTCCGGTAATCAGTATTGACTTATCGTTTAAATTGAGCATTCCTAGTGATTTTCGCGAATTTACTAAGGATTTTGAGCCTATGCTTTACAACTGCTGTTTCTTGGTGAAACGATGCAGAACAAACCGAACAAGGATCCAGCAATGATTTGCCATGTTGCGAAACGTACCATAATGTTTGGACAGAATTTCCCAACGCTCCTTTAACCCCTGTTTTCGCCGCGAACTAGATACACCGCCTTCCAGAAACTTGGATACAAATGCTGTTGTATAGCAGCTTGTTTGGCAGTTGCGCAATAGCCGTATGGTCCAGTCAATATCTGCGCTTATTCGATAGTGCAAGTCATAGTATGGACAAAGCACCCGCTTGGCTAAAATAGATTGATGCGATACGCACATGCCAAATTGAAGGCTCCGCCAGTTAAGGTTTTTCGGTGGAGTGAGTCTGCGTGAACCCTTAATCCGGCCTTGCTCATCAACTATGGCTGTTTCGCCATAATAAAGATCTACATTTTCCATTTGTCCGAGCATCTTGCTTAGCGTTGCTGGCTCGAACAATTCATCGCCTGCATTGATAAATATGACATACGATCCCTGTGCAGCTTTTAGGCCCTTGTTCATTGCATCATAAATGCCTTTGTCAGGTTCGGATATAACAATGTCGGTGTCGTTAAGCCATTTACTCGCCAGCGCCACTGTGTTATCTTTCGATCCACCGTCAACAAGCACTATCTGAAGTTGCTTTCGAAGATCTTGCGAACAAATACTGCTTAATGTGCGCTCAATGAGTGCCTCGGCCTGATAGACAACGGTAATAACACTTACTTGAATGGTTGGATGCATAGCAGTATAGTGTTGCGAATGTAAAGGATGAATCGGAATATCTTTGTCACAAATGCCATCGGCTAAAATCATCTATCAGTCAGCAACCACATGGTTGGCCCGCGCCATGAACAGTGTGCTTTCAGCACTGAAAATTGTTCTTGTATCGAAACGCGCACCCGAATTGAGCAATTTGAAAAATCAAGATGCAAGCAGATGCGTTGTTCTTGGAAGCGGTCCTTCGCTGAAGGAAACAATGACACTGCACGGACGTGCTTCAAATACTTCTTATCTCGCTGTCAATACGTTCGTTTTTTCTGATTATTTCGAACGAATGAAGCCGGAGTATTATGTCATTCTTGATCCGGGCATGTGGATGGCGGATTCAGAGCTTCCGGTTAAGGTGCTCGATATGTTGAAGACAAAGACACAATGGAGGATGCATCTTTTGGTGCCTCATAGTGCTCGTAAGTCGACGTTCATCCAAGAGTTGCTTAAACACCCGCACATCCAGGTCCAGTTTGTGAATTATGTTGTTTGCAAGGGCTTTAAGGCAGTAATGCATTATTTCTTCCGAAGAAATCTTGCGATGCCGCAATCGCAGAACGTACTTGTTGCAGCTCTTTTTCTTGCAACGAACATCGGTTATAAGGACATTGAGCTTTGGGGTGCCGATCATGATTGGCACAAGACCTTGTTTGTGGATGAAAAGAATGTGGTGTGTGTAAAGCAAGTTCACTTTTATGAAAATGAGCAGGACGTGAAGTACGTTCCATTTTATAAAGGTTTGCATAGCAACGAGACATTCCGAATGGACGAGATATTTTTCGCATGGGCCAAAGTTTTTTATGGATATCATGTGGTGCGCGACTATGCGAAAAGTTGTGGAACGATCATTCATAATGCAACTCCGGGTAGTTTTGTTGATGCGTTTGAAAGAAGAAAATAGATGGCAGAGCTTCTGAAAAATCCGATCACACTTTGGCTGCGTTGGCTATTCACCTGCCTGGCCTACCAAATGCGCTATGGAGGAAAATCTGTTCGCATCGAGTATATGGCCGAGCTTTCTAAGGTCAGCTTTGAAGGCACCAACAAAGTGTATAAGTTCGCTCGGTTGCGAGATGTAAGTCTAGGGTTTTTCACCTACGTATCGCGGGGCACGCAGGTGTATAATGCAGAGGTTGGGAAGTTTACCTGCATAGGTCCTGAAACAATCATAGGGCCGGGAGAGCATCCTGTGCGCGGATATATTTCTTCTCATCCGGCGTTTTATTCTACACTGGCACAGGCGGGTACTACTTTTTCAGACCAAGATTATGTGGAAGAGATTCCGCGCACTTTGATCGGACATAATGTTTGGATTGGCGCTCGGGTTATCATTCGTGCGGGTGTTACGATTGGTGATGGTGCTGTGATTGCCGCCGGCTCGATTGTGGTGAAAGATGTGGCACCATACACCGTGGTAGGGGGTGCGCCTGCACGTGTAATTCGTGATCGTTTTGATGAACCGGTCAAAATGCTGGTACAGGCCTCGGAATGGTGGAATTGGCCAACAGAGAAGTTATCGAAACACGCTGCCGCATTTCGCGACGAAAGAAAGTTTATGGATTTGATGAACAAATCCGACTATTAGTTGGCGCTTAGATTGGGAAAGATTGTTTGACTTTCATCCATAATCTCCAGGACCGTGCGAAATGCAAGCACACTCTCGCCGTATTTCAAACGATGCTTTTGTTGCAGCGCCGGTGCAAATTCACGGTTGTATCGATCGAACTTTTCACGCGAGGGCGCTATGTATTGAATCGCATACGTGAGACCGTTTTCCTCGTATTCCTTTATTCGGCACAACTTAAACTCATCAAACATTTTTGTTTCCATTACTTCCGGAATGTGCTCGTGTTTCATCCAATGCAACCACTCTTCATGGATTTCCGGCGATACGCTGCATGTCACGTTATATAGAATTCTTCCCACTTGAAATATTGTTTATGGCTTCATGAAAATACCGTTCAATTGCAATTGTTGTCCGGTGTTGAGATCAGTAAATGCAGGCGATAAACTCATGAGTTGAAAACCCGCCGCATGCATGTCGTGCAGAATGTGTTCGAACAGCCACTGTTGATTTTCATACAGCGGTACTATCGACATTTCTATTTCGATACCTCGCAGCGTTGGAAATAACTTCTCAGCGCCTTGCAGAACCGGCTTTTCATAGCCTTGAACATCGATTTTTAGAAAGATGTTTTTGCTCCCTGGAGCGAAGAGCTCTGTCATAGAATCGAGTGTGCGAACCGACACTTCTTCTGTGCCGATGATTTTCGATTCTTGTGCACCCTCCAGATGAGAGTCGAGCATGGTCAGCAATGAGCTGCTCACCGAGTTTTCGGATATGTGAATGGTCGTAACATTGTTTTCTGAACCTACCGCACATTTCGGCGCAATCGTCCACCTCGGGTTCCCTTTTGAGCGATTGGTAAGTGCTGTGTGCGCAGACGTAAGGGGTTCAAACGAAACCACTCTTCCGCCGAAGCCATTATCGAAGAGGGATTGCGCATACTGACCGGTGTTTGCGCCCACGTCCAGTAGCATGTCGATGTTGAATTTTTGAAGCAGTTTTACGCGCCGCAGATTTTCAGATGTGCCTGCATTGTACTTGCGTACAAGTATGCCTAATCGCTGAAAAAAATTCTGTGTTATTCGCTCAAACTGCGTCATGCTGATAACGTTTTGGCAATAATAATGCGTAAGCGCCCCATGAGCATGACGGATGCACTCTTTATTCTCCTACTTCGAAAATCGGTGTTGTTTTTAATCGATGACATTGTAGTTTTGAAGAAATTATTTTCATGTATACAGGTCTACTTCATCTGCACTCCTTCCTCCGTTGGGTAGGGCTATTCCTTATGCTTGTCACGATTGTGGATAGTCTGGTGCGTATTTACCGCCCATTCTTGAATAACGAACGAAAGTTGGGACTCATTACGATGATTATTCTCCATACACAATTGCTCATTGGTATCGGGTTATACTTTGTAAGTCCGCTTATTGCCAATGCCATCGAATCGGGCAACATCATGAAGGATCCTGTGAATCGTTTTTATCTGGTCGAGCACTTTTTGGGTATGGTAATCGCCATCGCACTGGTTACAATTGGTCATTCGAAGGCGAAAAAACAAAGCGAGAGTTGGGCCAAACACAAGCTCATCTTTACGTATTACACTGTAGCACTTATTCTCATTTTAATTAGTATCCCATGGCCGTTCAGAGTGGTTGGCGAAGGACGCGGTTGGTTCTGATTGTTTCCGTAGCTCTTGTTGTTATTGCATCTTGCGGTGGCGCTAAAACGCGCGATCAGTATCCTGTGCGTGCGACTGAAGACGGCCCAATCGACTTCGCGCTGGTGAAAAAATTGTACGATGTGAAGTGCGCTCTATGTCACGGATATGATGGAGCACAGCAGTTAGCCGGAGCCAAGAATTTGTCGGAGAGCACGTTGCCAAAGGTAGATGTCGTGCTACGAATCAAGGAGGGAAAAGGATCCATGCCGCCTCACAAAGATGTGCTCACTGAAGAGCAGATCGATGCGATTGCCGATTTTGTAATGACCTTGCGCAATGCGCAACCATAGTCTTGTAGGATTTTGATAGAAAAAAGGAACAAACTGATTTCGACCACCAAAGAACAGGAAACCTGTGTGTTGGTTGGAATTGTGACCCGCGATCAATCGCGAGAGCAGCTCGCAGAATATCTAAATGAGCTTGCATTTCTGGCAGAAACGGCCAACGCGCGATGCCTGAAGCGTTTTACCCAAAACCTCGACCGACCTGATACACGAACGTTCATTGGCAGTGGTAAACTGCAAGAGTTGAAAGAGTATGTTGTCGAACACAAGCCGGCCATGATCATATTCGACGACGAACTTGCGCCCTCACAGTTGCGGAATTTGGAAGGCACGTTCAAAGAAATGAACGTCAAAATTCTCGATCGTAATAACCTCATTCTCGATATTTTCGCGAGTCGTGCGCGCACGGCGCATGCGAAGAAACAAGTTGAACTGGCACAGTATGAATACCTGCTGCCTCGCCTCACGCGAATGTGGACGCACTTGGAGAAGCAACGAGGTGGTATTGGTATGCGTGGTCCCGGTGAACAGGAAATTGAAACCGACCGACGTATCGTTCGCGATCGTATCGCGTTTTTGAAGGAGCAATTGAAGGAAATCGATAAGCAGATGGCTACGCAGCGAGGTAATCGCGGAGCGCTGGTGCGTGTTGCATTGGTGGGCTACACCAACGTAGGGAAGAGTACCATCATGAACATGCTTTCGAAAAGCGATGTGTTTGCCGAAAACAAACTCTTCGCAACGCTCGATACCACGGTGCGCAAAGTGGTCGTGCACAACTTGCCTTTCTTGCTGACAGACACCGTAGGATTCATTCGCAAGCTGCCGCATCAGTTGATAGAGTCGTTTAAGAGTACGCTCGATGAAACCCGTGAGTCCGACTTGCTGGTGCACGTGGTTGATATCTCACACCCGCAGTTTGAAGACCACTTCCATGTGGTAAACGAAACGCTCAAGGAGATTGGCGTGGGCGACAAACCTACTATGGTAATCTTTAACAAGATTGACGCTTACAAGCACATTCCCAAGGCAGAGGACGATCTTACGCCGCCCTCTCGCGAGAACATTACCCTCGAAGAGTTGCAACGCACTTGGATGGCGCGTCTTCAAAACTCGGATGTAGTGTTTATTTCGGCCGCCAAGAAGGTCAATGTCGACAACCTCCGCGACACGATGTATGAGCGTGTGCGGCAGATTCACATTACACGCTTTCCGCACAACGACTTCTTGTTTCCGATGGAGTGATATTAGGCCGCGAATTCACGAAGGAGCTGTTCTTGATTGAAAAAGCTTTTAATCTTTGATGTCAGATAATTTACTCGTGCATTCGTGTCCAAAGCAAATGTGAAACAATTCGTAATAACTTCATGTCCGTTGCACTATGGACAGTGATACATTCGCACAACAAATTCTATTTACGCGTTTATGAGCAACACAGCATCACCCGCTAATTTCAGGGTGTCGCAAATGGCCGAGAATCTCATCGGTTCTGAAATCATCAAATTGGCTGGAGAAATCCGCGAACTGATGGCAAAAGGGGAGAAGATTTACAATTTCACGATTGGCGATTTCGATCCAAAGATTTTTCCGATACCGACCGAGTTGAAACAGGCCATCGTGGATGCTTACATGAACGATGAAACGAATTATCCGCCGGCCGATGGTATAGCCGATTTGCGGAAGGTAGTCGCACGCTTCATCCAACAAACGCAATCGCTCGAATACGCGTTCGATGAGATACTCATCGCGGGTGGCGCACGCCCCATTATTTACGCCATTTTTCAAGCAGTAGTAGATCCCGGCGACAAGGTGCTCTTTCCTGTGCCGAGCTGGAACAACAATCACTACACCCACCTTTCGCATGCCAAACAAGTGTTTGTCGAAGCACAAGCGCAAAATAACTTCCTGCCAACTGCGGCGGAGTTAAAGCCTTTTTTGGCTGATGCTACACTCCTGGCGTTGTGCTCACCGCTCAACCCAACGGGAACAGTTTTTTCGAAACAACAGCTCGAAGAAATCTGTGATTTGGTGGTAGAAGAAAACAACCGCCGCTCACCCGATCAGAAACCGTTGTATCTGATGTATGATCAGATTTATGCTGTGCTCTGCCACGGCGATGCAAAGCATTATGATCCTGTGAGTTTGCGCCCTGAACTACGCCCGTTTACCATTTTCGTAGATGGAATCTCGAAGAGCCTTGCTGCTACCGGTGTTCGCGTTGGTTGGGCATTCGGGCCGCGAAAGGTTATCGATAAAATGAAGAGCATACTCGGTCACGTAGGTGCATGGGCACCCAAGGCCGAGCAGGTGGCGAGCGCGAAGTACCTCGCTAATACGGCAGCAGTAGATGCCTTTTTGACTTCGTTCAAATCGGAGGTAGTGCAACGTCTTGATGGTTTCTATCAGGGCATTCAGCAGCTCAAGTCAGAAGGATTTTCGGTGGATGCTATTGCACCGATGGCTGCTATTTACCTCACTGTAAAGTTTGACCTGAAAGGCAAAACAACTCCCGACGGTACGCTCATCGAATCGACGCCGCAGATTACCCAATACCTGCTCAACGAGGCGAAGCTCGCGGTAGTGCCATTCAGTGCATTCGGTGCATCGAAGGAAAGTGTGTGGTATCGCTTGTCGATAGGCACTGCAACAATGACGGATGTGCGCGAGTCGATTGAAAGCTTGCGGGTGGCGTTGGCAAAACTGAGTTAATTTTTTTAACCGCAAAGGCGCAAAAAACGCAAAGGAATTTTTTCCCTGTTAACTCTGTGTCCTCTGTGGTTATTTGGTTTAACCGCAAAGACGCAAAAACTGCAAAGGAATTTTTTCTCTGCGTCCACTGTGTCCTCTGTGTTTGCATGTTTAACCGCAAAGGCGCGAAAAGCGCATAGGAATTTTTTCCCGGTGTTCTCTGTGGTTACATGTTTTTACAGCCTTGACCGGTAAATACAGCCTGAATTAGGATTACGCCTTATTTTTGCGCCTGCTTGATTTCCAACTATCAAGGCTGCAAGGAAAACCATGAACAACAAGAACTACTGCGTCATCATGGCGGGTGGCGTCGGAAGCCGTTTCTGGCCCATGAGCCGCACTGCTTTCCCAAAACAATTTCACGACATTTTGGGTGTGGGTCGAACGCTTATTCAGATGACGTACGATCGTTTTCTGCCTATTTGCCCGAAGGAAAATATTCTGGTCGTGACCAATGAGCGTTACAAGCATTTGGTGCTCGAGCAACTGCCCGATTTGAAGCCCGAGCAAGTGCTTTGTGAGCCCAATATGCGCAATACGGCTCCATGTGTGGCCTACTCAGCCTTCTGGATTGCAGAGCGTGAACCCGATGCCAACATCATCGTGGCACCTAGTGATCACCTCATTCTGAAAAACGAAGAGTTCTTGGAGACGATACGCACCAGCATTCGTCAGGCGCATGAAAGCAGCAACCTTGTTACACTGGGCATCAAGCCAACACGCCCCGACACCGGTTATGGTTACATTCAATGGGCCGACGAAAAGAATGCATTCCATGAGACTGTGAAGCGCGTGAAAACGTTTACCGAGAAGCCAAGCCTGGAGTTGGCGAAGGACTTTCTCGAAAGCGGCGATTTCTATTGGAATTCAGGCATCTTCATCTGGTCGATGAATGCTATTATGAACGCATTTGAAATTCACCTGCCCGAGATGTATAGAACTTTTGCCGAGGGGCAAGGGCTGTATGGTACACCACAGGAAAAAGCCTTTATAGATCGCATCTACCCTGCATGCGAAAACATCTCAATCGACTACGGCATCATGGAAAAGGCGCGCAACGTGAACGTGGTACTCAGCGATTTCGGCTGGAGCGATCTTGGCACGTGGGGCTCTTTGCACACCCAACTTGCACAAGACACACATGAGAATGGGGTTGTGGGCAAGAACGTTGTGCTCTACAACTGCGCCGACAATGTTGTAAACGTGCCCGAGGATAAACTCGCCGTGTTGCACGGTCTCAATGGCTACATCGTGGTCGATACGCATGATATTCTGCTGGTATGTAAAAAGGAAGACGAGCAGAAGATTAAGCAGTTCGTGAATGATGTGAAGCTGCAGAAAGGAGAGGGGTGGGCGTAGGAGGTGCGATGTACGAAGTGCGAAGTGCGATGTGCGATGTGCGATGTGCGATGTGCGATGTGCGAAGTGCGATGTACGATGTGCGATGTGCGATGTGCGATGTGCGATGTGCGATGTGCGATGTGCGATGTGCGATGTGCGAGGAAATTGCACCAAATTAAGAGGACCAATATACTAGTTAAAAAAAACAACTTGCGTGATCCGTTGCGCAAGTGAAAAGCACGTGGTTTAAATCCCTGACCGCCCTTCGAACCTCGCCCCTCGCACCTTTTATTATCTTTGCCCCATGAAAGAAATCAGCTGTTCATTCTGCGGTCGCAAGAAAAGTGAAGTAAGCATCCTAATTGCAGGTATCAGCGGACACATCTGCGCCGATTGTGCTACCCAAGCCAACATGATTGTGGCCGAAGAAGCGCGTACCTCGCATGCCGATCCCAAGCTCGAAGCGGCGTTACAGGTGCAAAAGCCAATCGACGTGAAGAAGTTTCTCGATGAGTATGTGATCGGTCAGGATGAGGCGAAGAAGTTCCTAAGCGTTGCTGTATACAATCACTACAAGCGCATTACCAATAGTGCGAAGAAGGACGATGGTTCGGTCGACATCGATAAGTCGAACGTGATTCTCGTGGGTGAAACCGGTACGGGAAAAACCTTGCTGGCTAAGACTATCGCGCGTATGCTCAAGGTGCCGTTCGCCATTGCCGATGCTACGGTACTTACTGAGGCCGGTTATGTGGGCGAAGACGTGGAGAGCATTCTTTCGCGCCTGTTGCAAGATGCCGATTTTGATGTAGCCAAGGCTGAGCGCGGTATCGTTTTCATTGACGAGATAGACAAGATTTCGCGCAAGAGCGACAACCCCAGTATCACACGTGATGTGAGTGGTGAAGGTGTGCAACAGGCCTTGCTCAAGTTGCTCGAAGGAGCCACGGTGAGCGTGCCACCGCAAGGCGGACGCAAGCACCCTGAGCAGAAGATGATACAGGTGAACACCAAGAACATCCTCTTCATTTGCGGAGGAGCGTTTGATGGTATCGACAAGATTATTGAGCGACGTGTGAACACCGCCGCTATCGGATACAACAGCAGCAATCACACGATAAACGACGGCAATTGGCTGCAATACATTTCACCCCTCGACTTGAAGCGCTTCGGATTGATCCCTGAGCTTATCGGTCGTTTCCCGGTGATTACCTACCTCAACCCGCTCGATGAAGAAACGCTGCGACGTATTCTCACCGAGCCGAAGAACGCACTCATCAAGCAGTACGTGCGCTTGTTTGAGATTGACGGCGTGAAGCTGACGTTCGACAAGAAAGCCCTCGACTTCATTGTAGAGAAGGCCCTCGAGTACAAACTCGGCGCGCGCGGTTTGCGTTCCATCTGCGAAGCCATCATGACCGACGCGATGTACGAGCTGCCATCCTCCAACGAAAAGGAATTTAAGGTGACGCTTACGTATGCGCGGGAGAAGTTTTCGCGGAGTAAGTTGAGTCAGTTGAAAGTGGCTTAATGGGTACTGGGTACTGACTACTGGGTACTGATTATCCTAGAAGTTGTCCTCAGTCCTCAGTCCCCAGTCCCTAGCATAACCGGAATATTTTATAGGTTTTTTATGTCGCGTATGCGGTTCAGTTTTGCCTTATAAAACATGTAGGCATGAATCGATCGGCAATCTTTCGAAAATCACTCAACCGAAGTTTCGTTATAAAGAAACTTTTTGTATATTCGCCAAGCAATTCTTCGAAGCATGGGGCCGCTTTTTGAAATCCTGTTTCTCGAAGAGGCATTCAACTTTTTGCGTGAGTTGGATAGCAAGCACTATGAGAAAATAATTTACAACATGCGTAGAGCGCAGGTGGAGCTCAACCCGGAGCTATTTAAAAAACTCACGGGGGAAATTTGGGAGTTTAGAACGCTTTATCAAGGCAGGCACTATCGCTTGCTGGCTTTTTGGGATAAGTCAACACCCGATGCTACATTGGTGGTTGCGACGCATGCATTTGTAAAGAAGGAAAGCAAAGTGCCATCGAAGGCGATTGATCGAGCCATGATGTTGCGAAGAAAATATTTTATAGAAAAGTAAAAAAGGATTGCATGAAGACCTACACACTCAACCAAGTCCAGGATAAACTCATAGGAAAAGTGGGCACTCCGGCGCGCGAGAAGTTTGAATACGATCTTCAAATGGAACTCATCGGCAACGCTATTAAGCAAACGCGAAAGGAACGCAAGCTCACACAGGAAGAACTTGGTCGCCTCATAGGCGTGCAGAAATCGCAGATATCACGACTGGAGAGCAATCCTGGCAATGTTACAATCGATACGCTTATTCGCATATTCAATGCATTGCAGGCGAGAATCAAGTTGCAGGTTGAGTTGCCGAGGTGAGGTTTTATTTTAACCGCAAAGGCGCAGAGAGCGCAAAGTTTTGAAATTCCCTTTGCGCTCTCTGCGCCTTTGCGGTTAAAATAAACATTCTTATTTTCGCACATAATAACCATAGCCAACATTACCATGAAAAAACACCTAACTCTAGTTTTAGCCTTGCTCACCATCTTATGCACTTCCGCTCACGCCTAACTCCCGTCCTACCTCCCCGCCGACGGACTCGTTGGTTGGTGGCCGTTCAACGGCAACGCGAATGATGAGAGTGGGAATGGGAATGATGGTGTGGTGAATGGGGCAATTAGCATTTCAGACCATCAGAATAATCCTAGCTCCGCGTATCAATTTGGAAGTGGACGCAGTGTTTCTGTGCCAATGACAAACTCCTTATTTCAATTGCCGCAGCGCTCTTTCGTTTGTTGGTTCAGAGCAAATGGAAATCAAGGAGGTGGACGAATTTATGAGACGACTTTTCGAAATGGTGGAATTGGGATGTCTGCCGGCAATACCCTCGATACCTGGTATGGCTATTCGCAACATTGCTGCAACATTGTTGGAATGAGTGGCGGCACTTTGGGAGAGTGGCATCATTTAGTTTCTATCGCAAATGATGTAACAGGTTTGACTCAAGTTTTTTTAGATGGAAGTTTACTTTCCCAATCCAATGGTTATCCTGCCGGTGGTGGATGTATTATAAATCCGTCATGGCAATGGCAAGGTCAGTTTTTGCGTTTTGGACTTGGGGCGTCTAATGAGTCATTCAATGGAGATATCGACGACATCGCCATCTACAATCGCGCCCTCTCCGAAGCAGAAATCCAAAACCTCTACACCGGCACAACACCCGCAGCTTGCCTCGACCTGCCTGCCAACTTACAAGACGGACTCGTGGGCTACTGGCCGTTCTGCGGTAACGCGAACGATGAGAGCGGCAATGGAAACAACGGCACCGTGAACGGCGCAACGCTCGCAGCTGACCGCTTTGGGAATGCGGGGAGTGCGTATAGTTTTGATGGGGTGGATGATCAGATTCAGGTAAACTCTAACTCGAGCATTGTTTCAACGAATTATACCCTCAGTTGTTGGGCGTCATTGTCGTCGTTTTATGGTAGTCTATTTCCTCAACACTATGTAATTGATGCTGGTGCCGTAGGCAGCGGCCCATATCTTAACATTGATGGTAACGTAACTCAATTCGGATGTGAAACCATAAATTCAGTTGACTTAGGTCTGCAGGATTGGAATCATTTTATAGTGACTAGCGAAAACAATACAATAACATTATACATTAATGGCACTTTGACACATACGAATTTGCAATGTCAGCGAACGTTGAATATGAATAACATTCTAGTTTTTGGATCTACCACAATTAATACAGAGTATTTAAATGGACTATTGGATGATGTAATCATTTTGAACCGCGCACTCTCGCCCGAAGAAGTCACCCAGCTCTACGCCGTGCAAAGCACCGGTGATCCGACAGCGGGCGGTGGTGGAAATACAACAGGACCTTTGGCCAACGTGCCCCGAGGCATCAGCTACCAGGCCGTGGCACGCGATGCCCAAGGACAAGCCATTGCAAGCTCGCCCGTAAACGTACGCTTCACGTTACACCAGAGCACACCAACAGGCACCACGGAATACAGCGAAACCCACACACTCACCACCAACGAAATCGGCTTGTTCCATACCTTCTTCGGTGCGGGCACTGCTATCACTTCGGCGTTCGACAGCATCGTGTGGAACAACACCACCAAGTTCTTGCAAGTGGAAATCGATCTGGGTAATGGCTACGTGGATATGGGCACCCAACAACTCATGTCAGTGCCATACGCCTACCGCGCCAACGAAGCTGCCGCTGCAGGTACCATCCGCAACAACGCACTTCCCGTCTACCCCGACAACACCGCTGCCCTCGCCGGCGGACTGGTGGCAGGGGAGATGTATCGGACGGCGACGGGCGACCTTAAAATAGTGTATTAGTGACGAACGGCTAGTGGCGAACGGCGAGTGAATGCAGCGCCTTCATTCGCCACTCGTCATTAGTCACTCGTCATTTCTACTTATTTTCGCCCATAATCCGCAATCCGTCATCTGTAATCCGTCATCTGTAATCCGTCATCGCAATGAAGCAAACCTTACTTCTCGCTATCACGCTCGTGTGCAGCCTTTGCGCCGGCGCCCAATCCCTCACCCCAACCGTAATAGCAACGGCGGGCTTTGGCTATTCGTCGCCGGAGCTGCAGGTCGATATGACCGTGGGTGAGACATTTATCACGACACTCCAAACTCCGGATGTTATTCTCACACAAGGTTTCCATCAGCCCGTTGCTCAGCAGGGCGGTGGTTGCATCAATGCTGCTCTCATTAACCCTGATGCCGTTTGTCCCACCGTCATTGATCCCGTATGCGGTTGCAATGGTGTGACCTACGACAATAGCTGCGTCGCGCAAGTAACTGCCGGTGTCACTTCTTGGACAGAGGGGGCATGTGGCGTCATTCCGGGTTGCTTGTCGATGGACGCGTGCAACTACAATCCAGCCGCTACGGAAGATGATGGCTCGTGCTTTTTCATTGGCTTCCCCTGCGACGATGGTGACCCTGCCACGGTCGATTTCGTGGCTGCCGACTGCACCTGCCAGGGTGAGATTGAAGGCTGCACCAACCCCGATGCCTGCAACTACGATCCGATTGCTACACTCGACAACTTCTCGTGTGTGGGTGCAGGTGGATTCTGCGATGACGGTAATGAAAACACAGTAGACGATTTTTACAATGCCGATTGTGTTTGCTCAGGCCTTTTGTTGGGCTGCCTTGATATGCTGGCGTGCAACTACAACCCAGCAGCCGGAGCCGAAGATGGCTCATGCTTCTTCGTGGGCGATGCATGCGACGACAACGACCTCGGCACCGACATCGACGTGATCACTGCCGATTGTGTTTGTGCTGGCGAACCCAACGGACAAATTCCCGGTTGCACAGCTATCGAGGCGTGCAACTACAATGCTGATGCAACCATCGACGATGTCTCGTGCATTCTTCCTGGTGAACCCTGCGACGATGACGACCCTATGACGGGCTTCGACATGCTCACAGCCGATTGTGCTTGTGTGGGTATGCTCATGGGTTGCACCGAACCACTGGCTTGCAACTACAACGCAATGGCCTTGCTCGATGACGCCTCTTGCTTAATCGTGGGAGATGTGTGCGACGATGGCTTCGCTTCTACCATCAACGATGTAATTATAACTGATTGTTCTTGCGCAGGCGAAGTAATCATCGTGAACGGATGCACCGACATGAACGCATGTAATTACAACCCTGATGCAACGCAAGACGATGGTTCGTGCTTGGTAATCGGCAGCGCGTGCGACGATGGCTTTGCAGATACCGTAGGCGATATGATTCAACCCGATTGTTCGTGCATGGGTGAGCCTATGATTGTGTCGGGTTGTACATCGGTTGATGCGTGCAATTACGATATGCTGGCAATCAACGACGATGGCTCTTGCTTCTTCATAGGTGATCTATGCGACGATGGTTTGTCTGAAACTTCGGGCGACATGATTGATGCCGATTGTATGTGTGTGGGCGAAGTGGTAATGACCATGGGTTGCACCAATGCAGATGCGTGTAATTACGATGCAGCCGCAACCATCGATGACGGTTCATGTTTCTTCCCCGGCGACTCCTGCGACGACGGCGATGCGAACACAAGCAACGATGTATACAATGCAAACTGCGAATGCGAAGGAACTGTCGGCGTGCAAGAATTGGAAGCGAATATTCAGTTGTTCCCCAACCCTGCAACTAACGAAGTAATCGTAACCATCAACGGCGCTGCACCTTCTGAAGTAACCATCTTCGACGCTACCGGCCGCTTCGTGATGAGCGCACAACGCACCTCACGCATCGACATCCATGCGCTCGCTGCGGGAGTATACACCCTCCGGGTAATCGAGGGAACGGCTATACATGAAAGGGTTGTTGTAAAACACTAAAGAAGACGTTTGATCATCATGGCGTAAGGACGCGCTGCTGCGCGTCGCCAACCCTTGAAGAAATCAATGTCAGGGCGTCGCCCTTTGTTTACAACCTCGCGCCTCGTGTTCATAAACCAACGTCGGTAAAAGGAAATAGGATTCTAGATTTGCCCTGAAACGATTTTTACATGATTGCAAGACTGCCGTTCACAGAAATGTAGCGGCAGTTTTGCTTTTTATACCTTTGAGGTCAACGAAATTACAGTGAGTACAGTCGACGAAAAAGAAACATCCTCTGTTGTAGAAACCCCGCTCATGAAGCAGTACAACAGCATCAAGGTGAAATACCCGGATGCGCTGTTGTTGTTTCGCGTGGGCGACTTCTACGAAACGTTTGGTGAAGATGCCGTGAAGGCTGCGCGCATTCTCGGCATTGTGCTTACGAAGCGTAAAAACGGTGCTGCTGCTTATGTGGAGCTCGCAGGGTTTCCGCATCATTCGCTCGACACGTATTTGCCGAAGCTGGTGCGCGCAGGAAATCGCGTAGCCATTTGCGATCAGCTCGAAGATCCCAAGCTTACCAAGACCATTGTGAAGCGCGGCGTTACGGAGTTGGTTACGCCCGGTGTTTCTTACAACGAGAAAACACTCGATACACAAAGCAATACATTTCTCGCAGCGGTAACGAACAAGGAAAACACCTGGGGCGTTGCGTTTCTCGATATCTCAACAGGGGAGTTTCTGACGGCGCAAGGCGGTCAGGAATACATCGATAAACTGCTGCAAAGTTTCCGACCCAGCGAAGTGCTCTATCAAAAGAATACCGACAAGCAATTCAAGGAAGCCTTCGGCGATAAGTTCTTCACGTTCCGATTGGACGACTGGGTGTTCACCCACGAGTTTGGAAGTGAGTTGTTGAACAAACACTTCGAAACGCGCAGTCTGAAAGGCTTTGGTGTGGAAGACCTCAAGGTGGGAGTGATTGCTGCAGGTGCTGTGTTGCACTACCTGAGTGAAACACAACACGACCGTGTAGATCACATACGCAGTCTTTCGCGCATCGAAGAAGATCAATACGTATGGCTCGATCGCTTCACCATTCGCAACCTCGAGTTGGTGAGCAGTAGCAATGAAAACGCAACCACGTTGTTGCAGATTATCGACCACACGGTAACACCCATGGGCACGCGTTTGCTGCGCCGTTGGTTGTTGTTGCCGTTGAAAGATGAAGCACGCATCGTACGACGACATTCCGTGTTGGGTTATTTCACCGCGCAGCAAGAATCGCTCACGCAGTGGAACACCGAGTTGAAATCCATCGGCGATTTGGAGCGCCTCATTTCGAAAGTGGCAGTGGGGCGAATTGCCCCTCGCGAAGTGCATCACATGCGCAGGGCACTTGACCTGATGGTGCCGTTGAAATCCTTTTTGGAGGCAAACGAAAACCCCGAACTGCAACACCTCGGCGCGCAACTTAATACATGCGATGCCGTGCGCATGCGCATTGCACGTGAGCTGCATGCCGACGCACCGATGGCCATGAACAAGGGCAGTGTTATTGCCGATGGCGTGGATGCAGCGTTGGATGAATACCGTGGGTTGGTGCATCACGGTAAGGAATACTTACAGAAAATACAAGATCGCGAAAGCGAACGCACCGGCATACCGTCGTTGAAGATTTCGTTCAACAACGTATTCGGTTACTACCTCGAAGTGCGCAACACGCACAAAGACAAAGTACCGAGCGATTGGATCCGCAAGCAAACACTCACACAGGCGGAACGATACATCACCGAAGAGTTGAAAGACTATGAGGGAAAGATTCTGGGCGCAGAGGAAAAGATGTCGTCGATTGAGTTGCGTTTGTTCAACGAACTCGTTGCATCCATTGCCGAGTTTACAGCTGCCATTCAGCTCAACGCTCAAATCATTGCGCAGCTCGATGCGCTGATGAGTCTTGCAATTGCTGCGTTGCGCAATGGCTATGTTCGTCCTGCTATGAATGCGGGCACGGCCATCAAGATTGTGGAAGGCCGCCACCCTGTGATTGAGCTTGCATTGCCACCTGGCGAGGCCTACGTGAGCAACGATGTGTATCTCGATAACGACACACAACAAGTGATGATGATAACGGGTCCCAACATGTCGGGTAAGAGCGCTGTGTTGCGTCAAACGGCGCTCATTGTGATTCTGGCGCAGATGGGAAGTTTCGTCCCTGCGCGTGCGGCCGACATCGGCATCATCGATAAGATTTTCACACGAGTAGGAGCCAGCGACAACATCAGCAGCGGTGAGTCCACGTTTATGGTGGAGATGAACGAGACCGCCAGCATCCTCAACAACCTTTCAGACCGAAGCTTGGTGCTGTTGGATGAAATCGGTCGCGGTACTTCGACTTACGACGGTGTGAGTATTGCGTGGGCAATAGCGGAGTATTTGCACGAGTATCCGAAGGCACGTGCAAAGACGTTGTTCGCCACGCACTACCACGAGCTCAACGACATGTGCAACCGCTTTTCGCGCATTCATAATTTCAACGTGAGTGTGAAGGAAGTGGGCAATAAAATCATCTTCCTGCGCAAGCTGCAGCAGGGCGGAAGTAATCATAGTTTCGGTATTCATGTGGCCCGCATGGCGGGCATGCCGGTGCGGGTGGTAGAACGCGCAAAGGAAGTGCTGAAGCACCTCGAGCAATCACGCACACAGGGGTCAAGCGATTCAGCGCAATCAATCGCTGCAATGAGTAATCAACCGACAGCGCAACTGAGCTTCTTCCAGCTCGACGATCCATCACTCGCTCAAATACGCGAGGAGATTCTCAACATCGACATTAACAACCTCACGCCTGTGGAGGCGTTGATGAAGTTGAATGAGATTAGGAAGATCGTCAGTGGGTACTGAGTACTGGGGACTGGGGACTGGGGACTGGGGACTGGAAGTTAGGCGGTTAAAGTTACGGCCTTCATTAATCAGTCCTCAGTACCTAGTATTCAGTACCCAGTATTCAGTACCCACTACATCTCAAACGTATCCATAAACTTCGTCGTGAAGTCTCCCTCACGGAACTTTTCGTTCTTCATCAGTTTCTGATGGAAGGGTATGGTCGTCTTGATGCCTTCAATGATGTACTCATCCAGCGCACGCTCCATTTTGGTGATGGCTTCCTCGCGTGTTTGTGCAACAACGATCAGTTTTGCAATCATCGAGTCGTAATGCGGAGGAATTACATAGCCAGCATATGCGTGGGTATCTATGCGCACACCATGTCCACCAGGGGAGTGATAGGATGTTATTTTTCCAGGGCTTGGAATGAAGTTCTTGTAAGGGTCTTCTGCATTGATTCGGCACTGAATGGCGTGCATCTTCGGGTAGTAGTTACGGCCTGAAATTGGATCGCCGGCTGCTAGTTTTATTTGTTCCTTCACCAAGTCATAATTGATAACTTCTTCGGTGATGGTGTGTTCTACTTGAATACGGGTATTCATCTCCATAAAGTAGAAATCGCGGTTTTTGTCTACCAGAAATTCTACCGTGCCCACTCCTTCATACTTCACTGCTTCCGCCGCTTTGATAGCCGCTTGGCCCATTTTCTCGCGCAACTCATCCGTCATGTAAGGCGATGGGGTCTCTTCAATGAGTTTTTGGTGACGGCGCTGAATCGAGCAGTCGCGCTCACTGAGGTGACACGCTTTGCCGTATTGGTCGCCCGCAATTTGAATTTCTATGTGGCGCGGCTCTTCCACGAATTTTTCCATGTACATGCCGTCGTTGCCGAATGCGGCGAGTGCTTCGCGTCGCGTTTTGTCCCACGCCTCACGCACATCGTCGTCGTTTTTGCATATACGCATACCCTTACCACCGCCACCTGCTGTGGCTTTCATCATGATGGGGTACTTGATTTTATTAGCAATCTCAATTGCGTCTTCGAGACTTTCCAATAATCCGTCGCTACCGGGAATGGTGGGAACGCCAGCGTCTCTCATGGTTTGCTTTGCGCTCGACTTGTCGCCCATGGCTTCGATCATCTCCGGTGAAGCACCGATGAACTTGATACCGTTTTCCTTGCACACTTTGGAGAATGTGGCGTTTTCAGAAAGGAATCCGTAACCGGGGTGAATGGCGTCGGCGTTCGTGATTTCAGCCGCGGCGATAATGTTTGGAATCTTCAGATAGGATTCTTTGCTAGGTGCCGGACCAATGCATACAGCCTCGTCGGCAAAGCGAACGTGAAGGCTGTCGCGGTCAGCGGTAGAGTATACCGCCACTGTTTTGATGCCCATTTCTTTGCAGGTGCGAATCACACGTAGGGCGATTTCACCGCGATTGGCTATCAATATTTTCTTAAACATGATTTCTGTATTCGAAGTTTAATAAGGGTCATAAACTCGCCCTCAAGGACAAGTCGCTGACGTTGTATGTGCTGCCGTTATGCAGGCTCAACCAAAAAGAGCGGTTGGTCGTATTCCACCGGAGTGCTGTCGTTTACGAGCACTTTCACGATGGTTCCCGAAACTTCCGATTCGATTTCGTTGAACAACTTCATGGCCTCGATTACGCACACCGTATCGCCTGTTTTGATGGTCTGACCCACTTCAATGAAGGCCGGCTTGTCGGGGCCAGGTGAGCGGTAGAATGTGCCAATCATCGGCGAACGCACTTCGATGGTGTTTCCCTTTACTTCAGCAACAGGTGCAGCTGGCGCAGGGGCCGCGGCAACGGCCGGAGCAGCTGCGGGCATCACAACAGGCGCAGCAGCAGGCATAGCCACTTGTATCACCTCTTGCATTTTGCCCCGAGCTTCTGTAGCCTTGATGGTTATTTTGAAGTCTTTTTGCTCAATGGCAACTTCGCTCACACCGCTCTTGGAAACGAACTTGATGAGCTCCTGAATTTGTGAAAGATTCATGTCCTGATTTTCATTTAAAAACGCCGTCTCTTCCGCTTTTGGAGAGGATTCAGTCGGTGTTATGGTTTTGTTTGTCTTTGCCAAAGTTAAACGTTTTATGTTGTTTGATTATGCGGGGGTGTTGTAGGCCCACTTCACATAGATGGCTCCCCAAGTGAAGCCGCCTCCGAAGGCAGCCAATATAATGTTGTCGCCCTTTTTTAATTTCTTTTCCCAATCCCACAGGCACAATGGGATAGTGCCCGCGGTCGTGTTGCCATAGCGCTGTATGTTGACCATCACTTTTTCCGGTCCAACTCCCATTCGGTTGGCTGTAGCATCGATGATGCGCAAGTTGGCTTGGTGAGGAACTAGCCACGCCACATCGTCGGCCGTGAGGTGGTTCTTTTCCATGATTTCAGCTGAAACATCGGCCATGCCTTTTACAGCTGCCTTGAATACAGGCTGACCATCCTGGAAAACAAAGTGTTCTTTATTGTCGACTGTTTCATGCGAGGCTGGCTTCACAGATCCACCTGCTTTTTGATGCAGGTATTGGCGGCCGCTGCCGTCGGACTTGAGTATGCTGTCCAGAATGCCGGTACCCTCTTCAGTTGGCTCGAGCAGCACTGCGCCTGCTCCGTCACCGAAGATGATGCAGGTGGCTCGGTCGGTATAATCGATGATGCTCGACATCTTGTCGGCACCTACCACTAACACTTTCTTGTATTTACCGGTTTCAATGAATTGAGATGCGGTAGCCAAGGCATATAGAAAGCCTGAACAAGCCGCGTTGATGTCGTAACTCCAGGCGTTTACAGCGCCGATTTTGTCAGAAATGATATTGGCTGTTGCAGGGAATACGTGGTCGGGGGTTACGGTTGCGCAGATGAGCAGGTCAATTTCCGAAGCCTCAATGCCACGCTTAGCCAATAGTCCTTTTACAGCCTCCGCTCCCATGTCGCTCGTGCCCAAGCCCTCTCCCTTCAAGATGTGGCGCTCCTGCACGCCTGTGCGGGTGCGGATCCACTCGTCGGTGGTGTCGACCATTTTCTCTAAATCGAAATTGGTGAGCAGGTCGGGTGGGAGGTAGCCGTGAACGGCTGTAATAGCTGCGGTTGGTTTTGACATAGCTCGGGTTAAACGATTAGAAATGCGGGCAAATGTAACGAA
The DNA here is from genome assembly GCA_945862415.1 of Chryseobacterium gleum. Classification (GTDB taxonomy): domain Bacteria; phylum Bacteroidota; class Bacteroidia; order Flavobacteriales_D; family Sanyastnellaceae; genus JAIBBG01. The sequence continues at coordinate 39,075 of CAMAYP010000008.1, forward strand.
CGTCACCAAATACGCAATACGCGTGGAGTTCTATATCCGAGCTGCGCTCGGATGAATCTAAAGTGAAGCCCAGCGGGCTTCGAAGCCCCTGGCTTTAAAAGGTAACTGGCTGTTAGGCTCTATTTACCCTTTCACCCTTTCACCCTTTCACCCTTTCACCCTTTCACCCTTTCACCCTTTCACCCTTTCACTCCTTCACTATTTCACCATTTCACGGCTCATCCCACCCTTTTCCTTGGAATTGTGAAAAAATGAATTACTTTTGCCGTCCGTTTTGAAATTC
>CAMAYP010000009.1 GCA_945862415.1 Chryseobacterium gleum
TACGTCGCCCATTACCACTTCAAACTTTCCCTGAAAACCAAGCCCTACAAGTTCATTCTCCAACAAAAAAATAGGGGTTTCTGCCTGGTCCAGAATGATGACCTTGCCTGCTTTACATCTCAATAACTGTCGCACCAATTCGCTGCCAATACTGCCTGCAGCTCCGGTAACCAGCACACATTTATCGGCTACTTGATGGATTACAGGTGCACTCTCCAACTCAATGGTTTCGCGACCGAGCAATTCTTCAATCTTAATTTCCCGTATTTGTTTGGCGCTCAATTGACCGCCTATCCACTGATTAATAGGCGGAATATTAGAGACATGCACACCTGCTTGCAACGCTTTGCCAATAAAGTCGGCCTTCATCTTGGCATCCAAACTCGGAATAGCAATAATCACCTCATCAACCTTTTCAGTTTCAAACAACTCATTCAGTTTCTCGCGCGAGTATATGGATTTGCCATCGAGGGTTTTACCTTGCTTGTGCGGATTGTCGTCTACAAAGGCAATGATTTCCATTCTAGATCGGGGGTCTCTGTCGATGGCTTGCTTGGTGATGAGTCCACTTTCTCCTGCGCCATATATAATTGCTCGTTTGCCAACCTTGCCCGGGTTTTTCAATTCCACATAAACTACCTTCACGGCTATGCGCAACACAATCATGCTGAACAAGGTGATCAGGTATTCAATGACAACGATGGAATAGGGAATGAAAAATAGACCGTCCACGAAAGCATACTTCACCAAGTTCAGGATGGCAAAAAGCGCTGTTCCTGCCGTTACCACTGTGAAAATCCGCACAGTGTCCTGTGAGCTGGTGAATCGAATAATGCCGGCATACGTTTTTCCGAACAAAAAACCAATCAGCCGAACGCCCAATAAAATAGGAATAAAGGTTTTTGCAAGCTTTAGCTCTTCTGTAGGGGGGGCAAACTCAAAGCGAACGAGGTAGGCAGTTATAAATGCCATCAAACAGATGACCAGGTCGAGGCCAAGAATCAGCCAACGTGGGGTATTGCGTTGCGGAATGAGCACGCACAAATGTAGGATAGGATTACGTTCTCTGAACGCCCCTGCGACGTTGGTCGCTGGTTTAGTGCCGCCCACAATCCCACAATCCTTCAATCCAATAATCCTACTATCCAACTTCCGCCGTATTTTCGCGGAACAATTAAGGATACATGGAAATCATCGGAAAAGTGAAGCTAGTCCGCGATGAGCAATCGTTTGCCAGCGGTTTTACCAAGCGAGAATTTGTAATTACTACAGAAGAGCAATACCCACAAGACATTCAATTTGAGTTGCTCAAGGAAAAGGGCAGCCTTATTGCTGCCTACAACCAAGGCGATCGTATCAAAGTATTCTTTGATATTCGTGGACGTGAGTATCAAGGTAAGTACTACAACAGCCTGGTTTCCTGGAAAATCGAGAGTCAAGGTGCGGAAGCTTCACAGCAGCCTGGACCACCTATGCCTCCTCCTATGCCACCCACAGCTGCCGAAATGGAAGACGATCTTCCGTTCTAAGCTAAACACAATACCCGCTTTTGGAATTTACTGAATTAAAACTGCATAGCCAACTCCTCGAGGGAATCCTCTCGATGAATTATAAAAATGCAACTCCCATACAAGAGAAGAGCATACCTGTAATTCTCTCGGGAAAAGACCTCATCGGAATCGCACAAACAGGCACCGGAAAAACGGCTGCGTTTGTTCTTCCAATTCTTAACATGATTATGGACAAGCCAGATCATGTTGGTCCGCAGGCCCTCATCATCGTTCCAACGCGCGAATTGGCATTGCAAATCGATCAGGCTGTAGAAGCTTATTCATATTTCACAGGCACCTCTTCTGTTGCTATATACGGTGGCGGCGACGGTCAGGATTTCTACCAAGAAAAGTTAGCCATACTGAATGGCGTAGACATTATTATAGCCACACCCGGAAGGCTCATATCGCACATGAACGTTGGGCATGTCGATTTTTCTAAACTCCGCTTTCTGATTTTGGACGAGGCCGACCGGATGCTCGATATGGGCTTCCAACCCGATTTGTTCCGAATAATACGCAGCTTAAACGAAGACCGTCAAACGTTGATGTTTTCGGCTACGATGCCGCAAGGAATTGCACAATTGGCAAAGACATTCATGCGCGATCCGGAGCAGGTGAGTATTGCAATTTCTAAGCCTGCGGAAAAGGTAAAGCAAGCAGTTTACATGGTGCACGACTCCCAAAAGTTGGCCCTCATGCTGCACATCCTGCGTGATGAGGCACGACGCGATCAATGCATCATTGTGTTCTGTTCTCGCAAGCATGCGGTAAGTGCGCTGCATCGCAAGTTGGTGCAAGCGGGCGTGCAGGCCGATCGCATATCGAGCGATTTGGAGCAAGATCAGCGTGAAGAGGTTATGCGCAAGTTTCGAAATAAGCAAATCAACGTATTGGTGGCAACGGATGTGATTAGCCGTGGTATAGACGTGGATGGTATCGATATGGTAGTCAACTTTGATGTGCCCCGCGATGCGGAAGATTATGTGCATCGTATTGGCCGCACGGCACGCGCTCAGCGCAGTGGTGAGGCTCTAACGCTCGTTTCCCCGGAAGATTTGCGTGGCTTCCATCGTATCGAAAAACTTATCGAGAAGTCAATTGACGTCATTCCATTGCCGGAGTCTCTTGGGCCTGCAATTGAATTCCCAACCGACCAGCCTAGATCGCGACCCAAGCCTTCTTTTCGAGGAAACAAGAAAAGGTTCAGTGGTGGGCAGAGAGGGTAATAGTTACTGGGTACAGAGGACTGGGTACAGAGGACTGGGTACTGAGGACTGGGTACTGAGGACTGGGTACTGAGGACTTGGCACTAGGTGATAGGTTACAAGTATTATTGGCTCTATGTAATGAGCCAAGGGGCGGAGTCCCACCGTTTCACCGTTTCACCTCTTCACCACTTCACCACTTCACCATTCCCCCTTCTCTATATTTTTGCCCAAAAAGCGCCACTCTCCGTGTCTTCAGAATATTCGCCACTTGCCACTCGCCACTCGCCATTTAAACTGGGGCCTCATCAGGCACCTGTTTATGCGCTTGCCCGAGGTGCTTCGGATGAATTTCTTTTTACAGGTGGCGGCGATCGTGTTGTGCCGCTGTGGAATATTCTAACAGGGGAACAATTGCCTTTCTTGGTTCGCACCGACGCACCTGTCTATTCGCTCCACTATGATGCAGATTCTGAGATTCTTTTCATTGGTTGCAGCAATGGGATGCTGCACGCTATCGACACACGAACTAGGGTTGAGCGAAAGGCGTGGAGTCTCGATTCCAACGGATTGTTTGATTTAAAATCGGATGAATTGAGGAAACGCCTGTTGGTGTGCGGGGGTAACGGCGTTTTAACTGCAATCGATACGAATAAACTGGATGTAATACGCTCCATTCCGCTTTCTGATGGCAAACTACGCCGCATTGCTTTGCGTGGAGAGGGCGACTTGGTGGCTGTTGCCGATAACTCAGGCCTTGTGCATGTGCTGGATGCTGATACCTATCAAGCAATCGAAACGATACATGCTCACGAAGAGGGCAGCACCGCTGTTGTTTGGCATCCTTCAAAACCGGTGCTGGTTACAGGAGGAAAAGACGCCCACATACGATGCTGGAATATGAATGAAGGCTATAAGCAAGTGCTGCATTTGGCGGCTCATCAGTCGGCGATTTATGATATCGTTTATCATGCACAGCAAAATTGTTTTGTGTCGTGCAGCCGCGATAAAACCATCAAATGGTGGGACCCGATTTTGTTTGATCCGCTGCGTAAAGTTGATTATTCAGAGGGTGGACACAAGCATTCGGTCAACAGATTGTTGGCGCTTGGCAATCGTGTGGTAAGCGCCGGCGACGATCGAAACGTGCTTGTATTTGGTGTATAATTTGTCCTTTTCAAGCGAAGCATTCCGAAAGCCTCTCTTTTACCTTCGCGGCAATATCCTACTATGTCTCAACCGTCTATTCCCAAAGGTACGCGCGACTTTTCACCTCAGGTAATGGTGCGCCGTAATCATATTTTTAACGTCATCCGCACCGTGTTCCAACGATATGGCTACATGCCTCTGGAAACACCCAGCATGGAGAATGTGGAAACCCTTACTGGGAAATACGGCGATGAGGGAGATAAACTCATTTTCCGAATACTGGATAGCGGCGATTATCTCAAGTCAGTTCCTGAAGAGGCATTGCAGCAACGCCAGCTCAATGTGATTACGAAGCAAATTGCTGAAAAGGCTCTGAGATATGATCTGACTGTTCCTTTCGCTCGCTTTGTGGTGATGAACCAACACAGCATTGCGTTTCCATTTAAGCGATATCAGATACAGCCTGTGTGGCGAGCCGATCGTCCACAGAAAGGGCGTTACCGCGAGTTTTATCAATGCGATGCCGACGTGGTAGGAAGTGATAGCTTACTCAATGAGGTTGAACTCATTCAGATATTTGATGACGCACTCACAGCACTTCGCGTTCCTTCGGTCATTAAAATCAATAACCGCAAAATTCTTCAGGGAATTGCAGAGATGGCAGGTGTTGCTGAGCGTATGATGGAAATGACCATTGCGATTGATAAGCTGGACAAAGTAGGTGAGGACGGCGTTGTAAAAGAGTTGCTCGAACGCGGGTTTTCGGATGATGCGGTGAAGGTTATACAAGGCTTGTTTTCGCTTTCGGGCACAAATGAGCAGCGACTTCTGAGGCTGAGTGAGTTGTTAGTCAATTCAGAGGCTGGAACGAAGGGTATCGAAGAACTTCGATTTGTATTGAGCAGAATCAACGAATTAGGTCTGAGTTCGTGCGAGGTCGAATTGGACATCACCTTAGCTAGAGGCTTGAACTATTATACAGGTGCAATCTTCGAAGTGAAAGCGAAGAATGTGCAGATGGGAAGTATTTGCGGGGGCGGTCGCTACGACGACCTAACGGGAATCTTTGGTTTGAAAGGCGTTTCGGGGGTAGGTATTTCCTTTGGTGCCGATCGCATTTACGATGTTATGACGGAACTAAACGTGTTTCCGGCTGATGCCATGCAGAGCACGCGGGTGTTGTTTGCCAACTTCGGTGAGCAAGAGGAGAAGCACAGCATGAAGCTGTTGCGAAGACTGCGTGATGCGGGCATCAATGCCGAGATTTATCCGGATAATGCTAAAATGAAAAAGCAGTTCAAGTATGCCGATGATAAGCAGATTCCATATGTAGCTGTCATTGGTGAAGAAGAGATGAACAAGCAGGTAGTATCCCTCAAGCACATGCAGAGCGGTGAGCAAACTGTTTTGACGATTGAAGAGATTATCGAAAAATTGACGGCCTAACTGTCATATGAAGTATAAGTCAATAACACTCGAAGACATAAAAGCGTTTGAGCACATGCTCGAACCTAGCCGCGTTTTCGCGGATGATGAAACTCGAAATGCCTATGGACATGATGAAACCGAAGACTTGGTGCATCCACCGGAAGTGGTACTGAAACCTTTGAACGTGAACGAAGTGAGTTCCATCTTGAAGTATTGCAACGAGCAAATTATTCCTGTCACCGCAATTGGCGGCAGAACCGGCTTGAGTGGCGGAGCGTTGAGCGTTTACGGTGGAGTAGGCCTTAGCATGGAGAAGATGAACCGTATTGTTGAAATTGATGAATTCAATTTGCAGGTGGTTGTTGAACCGGCAGTAATTACTCAGGTATTGCAGGAAACGGTAGCGGCAAAGGGGCTTTACTACCCGCCCGATCCGAGTAGCCGCGGTTCCTGTTTCATTGGTGGAAACCTCGCAGAAAATGCAGGAGGCCCGAGGGCAGTGAAATACGGTGTTACCAAAGACTTCGTGCTCAACCTTGAAGTAGTGCTTGCAAATGGAGACATTATTCATACAGGCGCAAACACATTGAAGAACTCTACCGGCTATAATCTTACTCAGTTGATGGTAGGAAGCGAAGGAACTCTGGGCGTTATTACAAAGGCCGTCCTCAAGCTGGTGCCTCTTCCTAAAAACAACTTGCTCATGCTTGTGCCATTTTACGATGCGGCTAAGGCGTGCGAGGCAGTTAGTGCGATTTTCCGGGCGGGCATCACGCCGAGCGCACTTGAATTTATGGAGCGCGATGCAATCGATTGGGTATTGCGTTTCGTCGATGATGTGAATGTGCCGGTTGATGAAGAAATACAAGCGCACCTGCTTATTGAGGTGGATGGCAACCACGTCGAGTCGTTGATGGCAGATTGCGAGGTTGTTGCATCGGTGGTGCAAACCTTCGGATGCGGTGAAATTCTGTTTGCCGACGATGAGGCACAAAAGAATCAGCTATGGAAACTGAGAAGGAAGGTCGCTGAGGCAGTGAAGTCGAACAGCGTCTACAAGGAAGAAGATACGGTTGTTCCCAGATACAAGCTCCCCGAACTACTCAAAGGTGTTAAGGAAATTGGGAAACGCTTTGGTTTCAAATCGGTTTGCTATGGGCATGCGGGCGATGGCAATTTACATGTGAACATCATTCGTGGAGAGTTAACCGATAAACAGTGGAATGAAGAACTCACGCTCGCCATTCGGGAAATATTCGAGCTTTGCGTTACTTTAGGAGGAACGCTAAGCGGAGAACACGGTATTGGTTTGGTTCAACGAGATTACATGGGAATCGCCTTTAAAGGCGCTGAGTTACAAACCATGAAATCCATCAAAATGACGTTGGATTCGCACCAAATCCTAAATCCGGGTAAATTATTCCCAAAAGAAATGGACTGATAATGTGTTAATTATACATTTTCATGACATTTTTATAAAAGAAATAGTAATTTATGAACAAAGCTGTATTAGCTTTGCCGCGTACTGACCAGAAATGGTCGGTATATTTAGAGTTAGTTGAGTTGAGTCGCAATGACTCAAGACAATTACGATAGTTTTTAGTTTTTCAGTTTAAGCCAGGAAGCCCCGCTATCGAGCGGGGCTTTTTGGTTCATGACATTTCTTATTCCGCACTCGCATTCAAATCCTCACTTTGGCTACATTTGGCACCTACTAAATCATTCCTATGCGAGTTCTTGTCTCATTTTTCTTGGTGCTTTCTCTTTCTTCTATCGGTTTTTTAAAGGCTCAGTGTGGCCCTGACTCTTCATTGATTAACCTGTTTGTAACGGTCGATGCATGGGGTGAGGAGAATTATTGGGAATTGGTTCCAACCGGCAATGGCTGCGGCAATGGCACACTCTATTTTGGCGCCAATGAGTTGGTGGGTTGCGCAGGCACCCCTCCGGAGTTCGATGGCGGATATCCGGATAATTCCATTTTTGAGGTCCCTTCCTTTTGTTTGCCCATTAGCCAATCGTTCGATTTAATCTTCGTCGATTCATATGGTGATGGTGGACCCATTTTCGAATTGTATGAGAACGGGTCATTTGCACACGCTTATTTCGGCGGTGGTGCAGGCAATACATGGACATTCGAAGTGGGTAACTCCGGGTTAGCGACTTATGACTCTCCTTGCGGTGCATTGGAACTTACAGCCAATGCAGCGGGTGTGCTCATCGATAACGTGTCTTGTGTAGCGCAAACTGCTGAACCGCGTCCTGCAGGTGGCAATTGTGACTTACCCGGCGCATGGTGCGAAGGCAGCATCACCAACACGGCCTGGGCCTTCTTTGTTGCTGAAGCGGATGTTACCTATGAAATTACCAGTTGCAATGAAGGCACAGGTTTCGATACACAACTCGCATTGTATAAAGCAACCGATTGTTTGGGTTGGAGTTCTTTTGAGCCCATTGCTGCGAGTGATGACATGGCAGGTGGATGCACCATTTCCAACGGATACGCATCGTTGCTTTACGCTTCGTGTTTGGAAGCCGGTGCTACTTATTATGTGCAGGTCGACGGCTGGGAAGGCGAGACCGGCGTTGCAAACATTTCGTTGCGAACTGTTGAGGTGGCAAATGAGCTTCAGGCTATTTTCAATAATATTCGGTGCCCCATTTCGAAAGGTGACATACCCCAATCTTCAATCTTGCCTTATCTCACCGGAAGCGGTTCTAATTTCGACTGCTCCTGGACAGGCCCGGGTGGATTTAGCAGCACGGAACAAAACATCTATGAGATCGGTCCGGGCAATTATTCACTGAATGTGGTGGATGCATGCGGAAATACCTTCCAGTCTTCCTACACAATTACCCAACCCGATTTGTGGACGATTACAGTAGGAGAGACAGGTCCAACGTGTGAAGCAACTTCCGACGGTTCCATACAACTTACAATTAATGGTGCAACAGCACCTTACAGTTTCCAATGGATAGGTCCTTCGGCTTTTACCGCTGAAACGGAAGATTTACAAAACATGAGTGCCGGTAACTACCAAGTTACTATAATCGACGCCAATGGTTGTGAAAACTCCGCTTTTGTTATTCTGGAGCCTGAGAATTCGTTTAGTTTTAGTTTGGGAGGTGACACCACCTTATGTCTTGATGCTGAATATATGGTTTTGGGGCCTGCCGGTATGCTTTACCAATGGCAAGACCTCAGCATCAATCAGTTTTATTCCATCACGGCCTCCGACTGGGGAATAGGACAGCATGCGGTTATTCTCACTGCCACAACTCCAGATGGTTGCGCGTATGCCGACGATTTGGTTTTCACTGTAGAAGATTGTTCAAATGCGGTACAGACTTTTGAAGGTGGTAGATTGCAATTATTTCCGAATCCAAGCAATGGAATGATGCAACTGCAATGGGAAAACCGTCTGCAATCAGCTGAAATCAAGTTGTTTGATATGCAAGGCCGATGTGCAGAACGTCATGCCGTTAATAATGCGAACCACTTGGTTTGGTATCCATCCGTGGAGGCCGGCGTGTATCAAGTTGTCGTTGAAACGGATGAGCGTCGGTTTACTACTCGTTGGGTGAAACAGGAGTGAGTTGACTAACTGCGGTTCATAACCATGCTATTTTATGTGAGCATGAGTTGCTGAAGTTTGCTTGCGACGATTATTTTTGCATCGATAAAAAATGAATACTCCTATGGGACACTCTCACGACAATCACGACAATCACGACAATCACGGCCATCATGGTCATATGGAAGCTGAGCAAAATGAAATTGGCGGTCCGGTAACGTTTGCCCTTGTTTGCTTTGCTGTGGCAATCGTGATTATTTATTTCTGGGCGCAGTAATTTTTTTCGCACTCCTCGATGCGGGCTTTGTTGGGCGCGTTTCCAGTACCTTTTTATTGAATACATGTTTGAGTTGAAAATCGAGAAATTCGATCAGCTCTTTTCCCTCTATTATATTGATTTCTTGTGATAGCCCCAGTATGAATCGGGCTACAGGCCGCAGGTCGAATACCACGGCTTTGAAAGAATAGTAGCCTTTCAATTCGAGTAACTTGATATACTCAACAGTCATAGGGTATTCTTCCTTGAGCAGCAATGCGGCCCTCATAGAAAGATGTAACTCAATGGGGTATTCTGCGTCTTTGCGCGAAAATCCGAAGACATCCAATTCTTCTACACGATGGAACTTGCCGTTTCTGAAAGGATGTTTGGTAATCTCTACGGCTGTAATACGATCGATACTGTAGAGTTTATTTTGTTTTGAACCAATCTCATAAGCGACAAGGCTACCATAATTTTCCGTAAACGCAACAGGTTCCACTAATCTGTCCGAAACAGAGTTGGAATGAAAGCTATGGTACTTTCGCAGTACTACCTGACGTTTGGTTTCCATGCCCTTGCCAATAGTGTCAACAATTTTTCCGAGGTGCGCATTGAGCGCCAACTTGGTACCTATCTGAAGGTCTGAATGAACCAATAATTTACTTAAGATAGAGTCCTTTATTTTTACTTTCTTCCCGGTTGATTGAAGGAGTTTTTTCAGGAAAACAATTTCATCGCGCGAGAAAGCCACTTCATTGCTACTAGGCTCGGAGGGAATATATACGCGGTTTAATTCATCGCGTTGTATTTGAAAACCGAGCTCCTCCAATAAATTGAAATATCGATACAAGGTGCGCTCTGTACTGTTTAGTACTTCTGAAATATGGCGCATTGATTTTGCAGGCTCCGTCTTGAGCAGATTGATCAGTTGAAATACGCGCAATATTTTGTTTTGATTATGCATAAGTGTCTTTTTTAGCCTCTCTTCCAGCGGGTTCAAGTTATTTACTTTTTGCAATTATGAAGATGAATTCAAACTGCAACTAATCCAATTTAAGTGTGCTAGAGGACAAATATATTTCTCAAAGTGTATGTTTTTTGTGGTTGTCGGATTTATTTAGTATTCGTGAAGTTTTCAATGGATTTGGCTCTTTCGTCCAATTTATTTTTTAGTGGTAGAGTCAATTTTTAACGTTGTTACAACAACTCGACTGAAGGGTTTATGTATAACGGAAAGCCCCGCAGAGCGGGGCTTTCAAGTTGATATGTCAAAGAATATTATACGTGTTGTTCTCGCTCAACGGAAGATCCGCCTCCACGCTTGGCAACCAAATTCACATAGTCTTCGCTGTTACCTACAACCATCTTTTGGAATCGACGAACGCCGGCTCCTGCTGGTATTGGGTGACCTACAATAACGTTTTCCTTCAGACCAATGAGGTAGTCAGTTTTACCTTGAACGGCTGCTTCGTTCAGTACCTTGGTAGTTTCCTGGAACGATGCCGCAGAAATCCACGAATCGGTTTGCAACGATGCACGGGTAATACCTTGCAACATCGGACGAGCAGTCGCTGTGATGGCTTCACGAGCAACAATTTCGCTCTTATCCTTACGCTTCAATTGCGAGTTTTCATCGCGCAAGGTGCGCACACTAATAATTTGACCAATGAGGTACTTGTCGCTTCCACCATTGTCCACCACAACCATCTTGTCGAACAACAATTCGTTTTCTTCCAAGAATTCTGCTTTGTCGACATTGGTTCCTTCCAAGAAGCGTGTGTCACCGGCATCGGTAATTTCAACCTTACGCATCATCTGACGCACAATCACTTCAAAGTGCTTGTCGTTGATTTTCACACCCTGCAAGCGATATACTTCTTGAATCTCATTCACAAGATACTCCTGAACCGCTGTTGGGCCCTGAATATCGAGAATGTCGCCCGGTGAAATAGCTCCATCTGAAAGCTGCATACCAGCACGCACGAAGTCTCCGTCTTGAACAAGGATGTGCTTCGATAGTGGAATGAGATACTTCTTCTCCTCTCCGGTACGCGCTTTTACAGCGATTTCACGGTTACCACGCTTAATCTTGCCGTATTCTACGATACCGTCAATTTCCACAACAACTGCAGGGTTTGATGGGTTACGTGCTTCAAACAATTCGGTAACGCGAGGTAGACCACCGGTGATATCGCTTGTTTTACCCGACATACGTGGAATCTTCACGAGAATAGTACCCTTGCCAACTTTGGCTTTATTGTCAATATTCAAGTGGGCTCCTACAGGAAGAGAGTACACCTTAACCACTTCTTTGTTACGCACAATTTCGATGGCAGGGTTCTTCTTTTTGTCTTTGGTTTCAATAATTACTTTTTCAGAGAAGCCGGTTTGTTCGTCCAGCTCGGTTTTGAAGGTAATGCCTTCCTCAACTGCGTCGAACTGTATTGTTCCATCTTCTTCAGTAATGATTACGCTGTTGTATGGGTCCCAATCACAAATGAGGTCACCCTTCTTTACGCTTGTGCCGGGCTTCAAGTGAAGAATGGCTCCGTAAGGAATGTTCGCGTTGGTGAGCACTGTGCCCGACTTCGAATCGATGATCTTCATTTCAGAAGAGCGTGATACTACAATCGTGCGCATTTCTCCGTTCTCGCCCATGTTGTCTACGCTGCGAAGCTCTTCGACTTCAACTACTCCGGCGTATTTAGCACGAATTTCGGCGTCGATAGCTCCACCGCCTGCGGCACCACCCGTGTGGAAGGTACGCAGGGTAAGCTGTGTTCCCGGTTCACCGATAGACTGTGCTGCGATAACTCCAACGGCCAAACCTTGCTGAACCAACTTGGCAGTAGCCAAGTCACGACCGTAGCAAGCAGCACAAACGCCACGCTTGCTTTCGCAAGTCAATACTGAACGTATTTCTACATCTTCAATACCTGCAGCTGAAATTGCCTCTGCTTTAAACTCGTCGATTGTTTCGCCTGCTTCCACAATGAGTTCGCGTGTTTCCGGATGAACTACATCGTGAACACTTGTGCGACCCATGATGCGGTCTTCCAGCGATTCAACAACTTCTTCGGCTTTCTTCAATGCCGAAGCTACAATACCGCGAAGTGTCATACAGTCTACTTCGTTTATAATAACGTCTTGTGCTACATCCACCAAACGACGGGTGAGGTAACCGGCATCAGCCGTCTTCAACGCCGTATCGGCAAGACCTTTACGGGCACCGTGGGTAGAGATGAAGTACTCCAAAATTGACAAGCCTTCCTTGAAGTTAGCCAGGATTGGGTTTTCGATAATGTCTTGTCCGCCCATGGCTGCGTTTTTCTGTGGCTTAGCCATCAGACCACGCATACCGGCCAGCTGACGAATCTGCTCTTTCGAACCACGTGCTCCAGAGTCAAACATCATATAGATGCTGTTGAATCCTTCCTGGTCGGTCTTTAAGCGATCCATCAAAATGTTGGTCAACTTCGAGTTGGTGTTTGTCCAGATATCGATAACCTGGTTGTAACGCTCGTTGTTGGTGATAAGACCCATGTTGTAGCTATCGAATACCTCTTGCACTTTGGAAGTTGCATCGGCTACGAGTTTATCTTTTTCGGCAGGAATTACTACGTCGGTGAGTTTGAACGACAAACCACCTTTGAATGCCCAGTAGTAACCAATGTCTTTCATATCGTCGAGGAATCGCGCTGTGCGAGCTATTCCTACGTGTTTCAAAATGTCTCCAATGATGTCGCGAAGCGCCTTCTTGGTGAGCAACTGGTTGATGAATCCAACTTCGCGTGGTACAACACGGTTGAAGATTACGCGACCGGTTGTGGTCTCAATAATGCTTGTGTTTCCCGCGATGTCTGTCCAACGCACCTTGATGTTGGCGTGCAAGTCGAGCTGGCCTTCGTTGAACGCAATCGTTACTTCTTCTTCAGAATAGTAGGTCTTGTTTTCGCCCAATGCAGGGTGCTCAGGAGTGCCTTTGCGTGACTTCGTGATATAATAAAGACCCAATACCATGTCCTGAGAAGGTACGGTGATAGGTGCTCCGTTGGCAGGGTTGAGGATGTTGTGTGATGCAAGCATTAACAACTGTGCTTCGAGTATAGCACCTGGACCTAGCGGCACGTGCACCGCCATCTGGTCACCATCAAAGTCGGCGTTGAATGCCGTACAAACGAGCGGGTGCAACTGAATCGCCTTTCCTTCGATCAGTTTAGGCTGGAACGACTGGATACCCAAACGGTGAAGGGTAGGAGCACGGTTGAGAAGAATTGGGTGTCCTTTCAATACATTTTCAAGGATATCCCAAACCACCGCTTCTTTCTTATCTACAATTTTCTTAGCCGATTTAACGGTTTTCACGATACCGCGCTCAATCATTTTGCGAATGATGAACGGCTTGAACAGCTCAGCTGCCATATCCTTCGGAATACCGCACTCGTGCAATTTCAATTCAGGACCTACGACAATTACCGAACGCGCTGAATAGTCGACACGCTTACCAAGAAGGTTTTGACGGAAGCGTCCTTGCTTACCCTTCAAAGAGTCTGAAAGTGATTTTAGCGGACGGTTGCTTTCTGTTTTTACAGCAGAAGACTTGCGTGAGTTGTCGAACAAGCTGTCTACAGCTTCCTGCAACATACGCTTCTCGTTACGCAAGATTACTTCAGGAGCCTTTATCTCAACTAAACGCTTCAAACGGTTGTTACGAATGATAACTCGGCGATACAAGTCGTTGAGATCGGAAGTAGCGAAACGGCCACCATCCAATGGCACCAATGGACGTAATTCAGGTGGAATAACCGGTACTACGCGAGTAACCATCCATTCGGGACGATTGTTTACTCGGGTGTTAGCATCACGAAACGCTTCCACTACTTGCAGACGCTTTAATGCTTCGTTTTTGCGTTGCTGCGATGTTTCAACATTCGCTTTATGGCGTAATTCATATGAAAGCTCATCAAGTTTTACCTTGGCCAGCAAATCATACAATGCCTCGGCGCCCATTTTCGCGACAAATTTGTTGGGATCTTTGTCGTCGAGGTATTGGTTCTCTTTTGTAAGTTTTTCTAAGATGTCCAGGTATTCCTCTTCAGTCAAGAAGTCGAATTCGGCAAGACTACCGCCATCAGCGCGAGTAGCAGGACCCACATTTACTACCACATAACGCTCGTAGTAGATAATTTGATCGAGTTTCTTGGTAGGCAATCCCAACAAGTAACCGATTTTGTTTGGCAATGAGCGGAAGTACCAGATGTGAGCAACCGGCACGCTGAGGGTGATGTGCCCTGTGCGTTCGCGACGAACTTTCTTTTCTGTCACTTCTACACCGCAACGGTCACAAACAATACCCTTGTAACGGATACGCTTGTATTTACCGCAATGGCATTCATAATCCTTTACCGGACCAAATATTTTTTCGCAGAAAAGACCATCACGTTCCGGTTTATAGGTGCGGTAGTTGATGGTTTCCGGCTTCAATACTTCACCATGTGAACGCTCCAGAATCTCTTCAGGAGAGGCTAGGCTTATGGTGATAGATCTGAAATCGCTGTTTGGGCGAACTATTTTTTTTGCTTGAAGCATTGTGATTTATTTCTTTTCAGGTATAAAACAATTCTATGAAAGGGAAGAAGGGACGGGAGTTTTGAGACTCCCGACCCGCAGCTTATTTATCAGTTCTGGTTCAACGTGATGCTGAGACCCAAACCGCGCAATTCATGCAGCAATACGTTGAAGGATTCCGGTATGCCCGGTGCAGGCATGTTTTCACCCTTCACTATTGACTCATAGGTTTTCGCTCGACCCATAACGTCGTCGGATTTCACCGTAAGGATTTCCTGAAGGATGTTGGCTGCACCGAATGCCTCGAGTGCCCAAACCTCCATTTCCCCAAAACGTTGACCTCCGAATTGTGCCTTACCACCGAGCGGCTGCTGAGTGATGAGCGAGTATGGACCTATAGAACGCGCGTGCATCTTATCGTCGACCATGTGGCTCAATTTAATCATATAGATTACACCCACAGTAGCTTGCTGTTCGAATCGAACACCAGTACCGCCGTCGTAGAGGTAAGTAACACCCCACTCAGGAACACCGGCATCTTTCATCTCTCTTAAAATATCGTCGAGTGACGCACCATCGAAAATAGGGGTAGCGAATCGCTTACCGGTATTCAAACCAGCCCAACCCAATACAGTTTCGTAAATCTGACCGAGGTTCATACGTGATGGCACCCCGAGTGGATTCAATACGATATCTACCGGTGTGCCGTCGTGCAAGAATGGCATGTCTTCGTCGCGAACGATACGGGCTACAATACCCTTGTTTCCGTGACGTCCCGCCATCTTATCACCCACGCGCAACTTACGTTTTTGTGCGATATAAACTTTCGCCAACTTTACAATACCCGTTGGTAGTTCATCACCCACGGTAAGCTGGAATTTCTGACGCTTGTAAGATCCGAGTAACTCGTTGTAACGCATATTGAAGTTGTGGATGCAACGCTTTACCAATGTATTGGTAGGCTCATCTTTCGTCCATCCTTCAGCGTTGATAACGCTGTAGTCGATGGTAGCAAGCGACTTCGCAGTAAACTTAGTACCTTTCTTAATTTGCTCTTCCTTGAAGTAGTTGAAAACACCTTGGCAAGTCGAATCTTTCAGAATCGCAACCAACTTGTCAACCAATACTTTCTTCAATTCAGCTACTTCCTTGTCGTGTTCTTTATCCAACGCTTCGACAACTGCCTTTTCGTTGGTTTTCACCGTCTTCTTATCCTTTATGGTACGGGAGAACAACTTTTTATCGATAACAACACCGGATGCGCTTGGTGGCACCTTCAATGAAGC
This sequence comes from Chryseobacterium gleum, assembly GCA_945862415.1. Lineage (GTDB taxonomy): Bacteria > Bacteroidota > Bacteroidia > Flavobacteriales_D > Sanyastnellaceae > JAIBBG01. The sequence continues at coordinate 16,024 of CAMAYP010000009.1, forward strand.
ATCCTTCACATCACCGGCTTTGTCTCCGAAGATTGCGCGAAGAAGTTTTTCTTCCGGTGTAGGATCGGTTTCTCCTTTTGGAGTGATTTTACCGATAAGTATATCGCCTTCTTTCACCTCGGCGCCAACGCGAATGATTCCGTTTTCATCGAGGTCTTTGGTAGCTTCTTCACTTACGTTCGGGATATCGGCCGTCAATTCTTCTACGCCACGCTTGGTATCACGCACCTCAGTGGTGTATTCATCAACGTGGATAGAGGTGAAGATGTCGTCGCGAACAACACGCTCGCTGATAACGATAGCATCCTCGAAATTGTATCCTTTCCATGGCATGAAGGCCACTTTCAAGTTACGTCCTATTGCGAGTTCTCCTCCTTTTGTAGAGTAACCTTCCACCATGATTTGACCTTTCGTAACGCGCTCACCTTTGGTAACCAGCGGACGCAGGTTCACGGTAGTGCTTTGGTTGGTCTTCATGAATTTGCGGATGCCGTATGACTTCAATGGAGAGTTGAAGCTCACCAATTCATCTTCGTCGCTGCGCTTGTAACGCACGCGAATTTCAGTAGCATCAACGAATTCTACCACACCGTCGCCTTCTGCAGTGAGAAGTACACGTGAGTCGGCAGCAACGCGGCTTTCTAAACCTGTACCTACGATAGGCGCTTCAGGGCGCATAAGTGGCACTGCCTGGCGCATCATGTTAGATCCCATGAGTGCACGGTTGGCGTCATCGTGCTCAAGGAAAGGAATCAACGATGCCGCGATTGATGCAATTTGGTTAGGGGCAACGTCCATCAGGTGGAGGCTTTCCGGAGCAGTTACCGGGAAGTCACCCTCCAAACGAGCTTTCACTGTAGAGGTCAAGAATTGACCTTTGTCGCTGAGCTCAGCGTTGGCCTGTGCGATTACCATCGTATCCTCATCTTCGGCAGTGAGGTAGGTAACAGCACTATCATTCATTATCGCTTTTCCGTTTTCTACTTTGCGATAAGGAGTTTCAATAAATCCGAGGCGGTTAATTTTCGCATAAACACAGAGCGAAGAAATCAAACCGATGTTAGGACCTTCCGGAGTTTCAATCGTACACAAACGACCGTAGTGCGTGTAGTGTACGTCGCGGACTTCGAAACCTGCGCGTTCACGAGAGAGACCACCGGGTCCGAGAGCCGACATACGACGCTTGTGCGTCACTTCGGCCAACGGGTTGGTTTGGTCCATGAACTGTGAAAGCTGGTTGGTACCAAAGAATGAGTTGATTACCGACGACAAGGTCTTGGCATTGATCAAGTCGATAGGGGTAAACACTTCATTGTCACGCACGTTCATACGCTCACGAATGGTACGTGCCATACGGGCAAGACCCACAGCAAACTGATTGTAAAGCTGTTCGCCCACTGTACGTACGCGACGGTTCGACAAGTGGTCGATATCGTCGACATCCGCTTTCGAGTTCACCAATTCGATCAAATACTTGATGATTTGGATGATATCGTCTTTTGTGAGTGTGCGACTTTGCGAGTTGGTGTTACCCAATTTGCGGTTGATACGGAAACGTCCTACTTCACCCAAGTCATAACGCTGCTCAGAGAAGAAGAGTTTATCAATAACACCGCGAGCTGTTTCCAAATCCGGTGGCTCAGCATTACGCAGCTGACGATAGATGTATTCTACCGCTTCTTTTTCCGAGTTGGAAGTGTCCTTTTGAAGGGTGTTGTGAATGAGCGTAAAGTCAGCAGAATTTGATTCTTCCTTGTGCAGGATGATCGACTTGGTGCCGCTTTCTACAATGATATCGATGTGGTCGTTTTCAAGAACCACTTCACGATCAAGCACAACTTCATTACGCTCGATAGATACCACTTCACCGGTATCTTCATCAACGAAGTCTTCAATCCAAGTCTTGAGAACACGCGCAGCGAGGCGACGGCCCAATACACGTTGGATACCTGCTTTGGAAACTTTTACTTCTTCAGCGAGGTTAAAAATTTCGAGAATTTGGCGGTCACTTTCGTAACCGATTGCGCGCAACAACGTGGTTACCGGAAGTTTTTTCTTACGGTCGATGTAGGCATACATCACGTTGTTAATGTCGGTAGCAAACTCAATCCATGAACCACGGAATGGGATGATACGAGCGCTGTATAGTTTAGTGCCATTGGCATGGCGGCTTTGTCCGAAGAATACACCCGGTGAGCGGTGGAGCTGCGATACGATAACGCGCTCGGCACCGTTGATGACAAACGATCCTTGGGGTGTCATGTATGGGATGGTTCCCAAATACACATCTTGCACGATGGTTTCAAAGTCTTCGTGCTCCGGGTCTGTACAGTAGAGCTTAAGTTTGGCTTTGAGCGGCACACTGTAGGTTAGTCCGCGTTCGATACATTCTTCGATAGTGTATCGCGGTGGGTCCACGAAGTAGTCGAGGAATTCCAGTACGAACTGGTTTCGAGTATCTGTGATAGGGAAGTTCTCTGAAAATACTTTGTAGAGACCTTCGTTGCTTCTATTCTCAGGATTTGTTTCCAATTGGAAGAACTCCTTGAATGAAGCCAATTGAATTTCCAGGAAGTCAGGATATTCGTAAAAGCTTTTGGTAGAGGAGAAATTATGTCTCTCGTCTGATTTTTTAAGTGTTGCCAAGTCCTTAAGGTGTTTAATGTTGTCAATTCGCTTCTTAAACCAGCGACTTTGCTATCTTTTCTTGCAGCGGTGGTAATGTTCCGCGCTATTCGATGATTTTGCGTCGCTTCGAAATGGACGTACCGGTCGGGTAGGAGCACGAAAAAGTGCGTTTGCACTAAACAAGTTTAGGCCGCCCCTCTACACTTAGTGCAGAAGGGGGCCTCAACTGTTTTAATGCGAGGGTTGATTACTTGATCTCAACTTTCGCTCCTGCTTCTTCAAGTTGTGTTTTCAAAGCGTTTGCTTCGTCTTTTGTAACACCTGTCTTGAGAGGAGATGGAGCCTTGTCTACTGCATCTTTAGCTTCTTTCAAGCCAAGACCGGTCAAGTCTTTCACCATTTTCACTACTGCGAGTTTGTTGTCACCACCAGCGATGAGGATAACATCAAATGCAGTCTTTTCTTCTACTGGAGCAGCACCACCACCACCTGCCATCATAACAGGAGCAGCAGCTGCTGGCTCGATACCATAATCATCTTTCAGGATTGCGGCAAGCTCGTTTACTTCTTTTACTGTAAGATTAACGAGGTTTTCTGCCATTGCTTTCAAATCAGCCATTTTATAGGATTTTAAAAGGTTGTTAAATAATTAATTGTTGGTTAGCTCTTTCTCTCCTCGAGAGCTTTAACGAGGCCGGCCACCTTATCACCTGCATTGCCCTTAAGCGCAGAGATAACGTTTTTGGCTGGAGATTGCAACAGACCGACGATATCTCCAAGTAATTCGTTCTTGCTCTTGAGAGCAACTAATACTTCGAGTTGATCGGCACCTACGTAACAATCGTCCTGAATGAAAGCCGCTTTGAATGCGGGTTTGTCATACTTCTTTTTGAAGTCCTTGATCAGTCGTGCAGGTAAATTACCTACTTCAGAAAACATTACAGCGGTGTTGCCGTGTAATGCCTCGTACAGTGGGCTGTAATCCTTGCCTTCAACGCGCTCCATTGCTTTCTTCAAAAGTGTGTTTTTAACAACACGCATTTGCACACCAGCTTTGAAACATTCGCGACGAAGTGAACCGGTAGCCTCGGCACTCAAAGAAGAAGTGTCCGAAAGATAGAAGATCTCAGTGTTCTTGAGTGCATCTACCAATTCGGTGATCTCTTGGTTCTTTTGTTCTTTAGTCATATAAAGAGTCCTCCGATTTTACCAGTGATTAATTCACTGATCTTGGTTCAACATTTACCCCGGGACTCATCGTGGAGCTCATTGAGACGCTCCTAATGTATGTCCCTTTTGCAGAAGAGGGCTTGAGTTTGATGATCGTTTGGATCAACTCATGGGCATTTTCAGCGAGTTTTTGTGCATCGAACGAAACGCGGCCAACACTTGCGTGTACGATACCTGTTTTGTCGACTTTAAAATCGATGTTACCAGCCTTCTTTTCTGTCACAGCCTTTCCAACATCCATAGTCACGGTACCCGTTTTCGGGTTTGGCATAAGACCACGCGGACCGAGAATTCGGCCTAGCGCACCTACTTGCCCCATAACGTTGGGTGTGGTGATAATTACATCCACATCGGTCCATCCGCCTTTAATCTTTTCGATGTAGTCGTTCAAACCCACGTGATCAGCTCCTGCAGCTTTGGCTTCTGCCTCCTTGTCGGGAGTACAGAGTACCAAAACACGCACGGCTTTTCCCGTTCCGTGTGGCAGCGACACAGTGCCGCGAACCATTTGGTTGGATTTTTTCGGGTCCACACCGAGGCGAACAGCGATGTCTACAGAAGCGTCGAATTTTGTATTCGTGATTTTCTTCACGACCGACGCTGCTTCAGTAAGAGTATACGCCTTTTCGGCGTCGTACTTCTCGAGTGAAGCTTTGCGATTTTTAGTTAGACTTCCCATTGCTGTTTTCCTCCGAAAAAATTAGAAAGGACGGTTACCGGTTACTTGCAGACCCATGCTTCTTGCCGTTCCAGCGACCATTGTCATGGCCGACTCGATGGTGAAGCAATTGAGGTCTGGCATTTTGTCTTCTGCTATGGCACGCACCTGATCCCAGGTTACTTGCCCAATCTTCTGACGGTTTGGCTCTGCAGCTCCCTTTTTAGCCTTAGAGGCTTCGAGGAGTTGCACAGCTGCCGGTGCCGTTTTAATGATGAAGTCAAATGACTTATCAGTATAAACGGTGATTAATACCGGGCAAACTTTTCCTGCCTTGTCCTGAGTACGCGCATTGAACTGCTTACAGAATTCCATGATGTTAACACCTTTGGAACCTAAAGCAGGGCCTACTGGGGGCGAGGGATTTGCAGCACCACCTTTGATTTGCAGCTTGACGAATCCAGATACTTCTTTCGCCATTTTACTTTGTGTTTATTTGGTTTGTGCGTGGATTGCAAAGGGAAGCGAATCGTAACATCTGTTTAATTCAATGCGCACCACACGCGTCTTAATTCTAATTACAGATTACGGATTACAGATTACGAATTAATTTGTAATCCGTAATTTGTAATTTGTAATCATTACTCCTTTTCCACCTGCATGTAGCCTAGCTCTACAGGTGTTTTGCGGCCGAAGATTTTCACCATCACTTTCAACTTCTTCTTCTCTTCATTAATCTCTTCGATTACACCGCCAAAATTATTGAACGGACCGTCGATGACTTTTACATTCTCACCCACAACGAATGGAATGTTCAACTCTTCGCCGCTCTCGGCTAACTCGTCCACTTTACCCAAAATCCTGTTTACTTCCGAAAGTCGAAGCGGAATTGGTTCTCCTTTCTTCTCAGCACCCAAAAAGCCAATTACGTTCGTAATGTTCTTGATGATGTGCGGTATTTCACCAATGAGCGCAGCCTCAATAAGCACATACCCCGGAAGGTAACTGCGCTCCTTGCTCACTTTCTTACCGTTGCGGATTTGGAACACTTTCTCTGTCGGAATCAACACCTGGGATACATAATCCTGCATACCGCGAGCTTTGATTTCGCTCTCGATATATTCCTTCACCTTTTTTTCCTTACCGCTGATGGCACGTACTACGTACCATTTTTTTTCGATATCGCTCATGTCGATTGATTGCCTAATAGGATGGTTTCAAAAAAATTAAGTCAAGAAGGCATACAGGAAGCCAACCAAACCTTTCCAGGTTGAAGCAGCATCGCCGCTTACACCGAATATAAAGTCCATGGCGAAGATGCACACGGTGAGTATCAAGGTGGTGATGAAAACCAACACGGTACTCTCCTGTAACTCTGCCCATGTTGGCCAGGTCACCTTGTGAACTAATTCGTTGTACGACTCTTCCAAATAGGTCTTTATACCAGCCATATTATTTTCGTTTTTATCCGAATTACTTCGGTTTTCGTTTGCACGGGCACCAGGACTCGAACCTAGATCAACGGTTTTGGAGACCGCTATTCTGCCATTGAACTATGCCCGTATTAGGGACGAAGGGGGAAGTACGAGGTGCGAAGAAAAACTACTTCACTATTTCAACACTTCACAACGTCACTGTTTTTATTTTGATTGAGAGTCAGTGCTTTTGGCATCTTTTCCTCTATCAAAGGATTAGGCTCTTTAGCCGATCCTGTTTTAAACGTGAAAGTGAAGGCGATATCTTTTGACGGATATCGCCTTCACTATATGTTTCACACGCGTAGGATTACGCGATGATATCAGTTACCTGACCGGCACCAACGGTACGGCCACCTTCGCGGATTGCGAAACGAAGACCTTTGTCCATTGCGATTGGAGCAATCAAGTTTACCTCGATTGATACGTTATCGCCTGGAAGTACCATTTCACGACCAGCCTCGAGGTTGATCTCTCCGGTTACGTCCGTTGTACGGAAGTAGAACTGAGGACGGTATTTGTTGTGGAAAGGTGTGTGACGACCACCTTCTTCTTTCTTCAAGACGTAGATCTCAGCTTTGAACTTCATGTGAGGTAGGATAGAACCTGGCTTGCAGATTACCATACCACGACGAATATCGCTCTTTTCAATACCGCGGAGTAGAAGACCAACGTTGTCACCAGCCTCACCACGGTCAAGAATTTTGCGGAACATTTCAACACCGGTTACAGTTGACTTCAACTTAGCTTCATTGAAACCAATGATGTCAACTTCTTCACCTGAATTGATTACACCACGCTCGATACGACCTGTAGCAACTGTTCCACGACCTGTAATCGTGAACACGTCTTCTACTGACATCAAGAAAGGCTTTTCAACTTCACGGGGAGGAATTGGAATCCATGTGTCAACAGCATTCATCAACTCCATGATTTTTTCAACCCAACTAGCATCGCCATTCAAACCACCCAAAGCAGAACCGCGGATGATTGGAGTGTTGTCGCCATCGTATTCGTAGAAGCTCAAAAGCTCACGGATTTCCATTTCAACGAGGTCGAGAAGTTCAGTATCGTCAACCATGTCCACTTTGTTCATGAATACAACGATACGTGGAACACCCACCTGACGACCCAACAGGATGTGCTCACGTGTTTGTGGCATTGGACCGTCGGTAGCAGCTACCACGAGGATAGCACCGTCCATTTGAGCAGCACCTGTAACCATGTTCTTTACATAGTCGGCGTGACCTGGACAGTCAACGTGAGCGTAGTGACGGTTAGCCGTCGAATACTCTACGTGAGCTGTGTTAATGGTGATACCACGCTCTTTCTCTTCAGGAGCGTTGTCGATAGACGCGAAGTCTCTTTTTTCAGAAAGACCAGCCGCAGCCAAAACTGTTGTGATGGCAGCAGTCAGAGTGGTCTTTCCGTGGTCAACGTGACCAATTGTTCCAATATTCACGTGGGGTTTGGAACGATCAAAATTCTCTTTAGCCATGGGCGATTGTTTTTGTTGTTATTTTATCTAGATAAATTAAAAAAAAATACACATTCGGGTCGAAGGACCTGAAATACCTGATTTTTCAATAAGTTGTAAATGTAATGCAAGAAATCGAAGAGCCGTTGACGGGAATTGAACCCGTGACCTCTTCCTTACCAAGGAAGTGCTCTACCCCTGAGCTACAACGGCTTTGAAGATCAACTGCTGCTTTTAGGAAAACTTTGGAGCGGGAGACGAGGCTCGAACTCGCGACATTTAGCTTGGAAGGCTAATGCTCTACCAACTGAGCTACTCCCGCATTAAACCGTTGGCGATAGGGGATCGATACACGGAAAAAAATCTGTGGGGAGTGGTGGATTCGAACCACCGAAGTCGTAAGACAACAGATTTACAGTCTGTCCCATTTGGCCACTCTGGTAACTCCCCTGATCTCTTGCTGCGTGGGCCACATGTTAAAATGGAGCCGGTGGAGGGATTCGAACCCCCGACCAGCTGATTACAAATCAGCTGCTCTGGCCAGCTGAGCTACACCGGCAGAAAAATCAGGTATTTCAAAGAACTTCCGACGGGGTTAACCATCGCCTGTTATTTTTAACAGGGGCGCAAATGTAGTTATATTTTCTGTAGTGACAAGCGTCTTGTCAATTTTTTTTTTGAGATATCAACATCGAGTTGCTAATTCAAGTGTTCTTTTTGATGCTATCAACTTTGTCCTACATTCGCGCCCGCCTTCTTTTGCGCATTGTTGAACTGATTCAGAATGCCCCCAAGTCGGCATTTATAATTCAACAAAACAATGCAAATTTCATCAGAAAAAGTAGTCGCTATCCACTACACACTAAAGGATAACACAGGTTCAACGCTCGATAGCAGCGAAGGAAAACAGCCACTTTACTACCTACACGGTTTCGGTAACCTCATTCCGGGAATGGAGGAAGGCCTTGAGGGCCGAGTGAAGGGCGATGCGTTCCAAGTAGTAATTGCTCCGGAAAAAGGGTATGGCGTGCGCAACGAAGATTTCATGCAGCAGGTGCCGCTCGATGCTTTCGGTGGTACTGTTCCCGAAGTGGGGATGCAGTTTCAAGCAGGCAATGACCAGGGACGTTATATCGTTACTGTTATCGCCGTTGATGCTGAGTTAGTAACAGTTGATGCCAATCACCCACTGGCTGGTGTCGAACTTCATTTCAGCGTAGAAGTAATCGAGGTGCGAGAAGCTACTGCCGACGAGATTGCCCACGGTCACGTGCACGGCCCAGGCGGAGAAAATCACTAAGACTAATAATTACGGATTACAGATTACGGATTACGGTGGAAGCCGTAATTTGTAATCCGTCATCCTTCATCAGTGCACAGACGAGGATCAACACATTGGCCAGTCCAAGGCCTCCCTCGTCGAATAGTAGCCGAATCTTACTTCCTACAATATCAGGACTGTTGAGAGCGAAGGGTATAAACGCTAGCGCCAAAAGTGCAATTCGCGTTGTTCTCCACTGTATTTCTGGTTTCATTGCTTCGCGAATGGCCAAAGCTAATAAGGGCCAAACCCACATAAAATGTTCTGTGTCGGTGTGCACCAAATTGGGCACCAGAGCAATAAGAAGAAAGAACTCAGTATAGCGCACCTCGCTTGACCACGTTTTTCCTGCTATGCGGTCGTTTCGAATAATGAACCATGCAATGAAGCTTCCTACCAAGGTTAGCGAAGCAATTACCAGCCACGCGCCGGCCGAGCTGCTGAAAATGCTTTTATTAATCAGTCCGTAGAGCGTATTAGGGCTCAATTGCAAAGCTATGTTGTGATCACTCATGGCGTTGCCCCACTGCTGAATCAATTGCATGTTTTGCTGCCATCCTAATGCAATGGATGGAATCAATAGCCCGATACCTACTGCCGATAAACATGCAACTACTGATGCAATCCGTTTTTTCCAGATTAGATAGGGTAGCAGCAATAGGAAGTGTGGCTTGAATAACAAGACGATGCCATACAATGCCCCGCCTTTCCAATTGCGGTTCGACTTCAAGAGAATATAACATTCAAAAAGGGCTATAAGCAGAAGTAGGTTTACATTGCCTAAATGAAGTTCTCGTTCTAAATGGTCGATTAGGAAAAAACAGGTAAGAGTGGGCAATGCGAGGTTTGGCAAATTCTCAGAGTCGGCAATTACCTTCGAAACGCGCAGGGAAAACCAACAAATGGAAGCTGTGGTGAGTAGGTAGTAGAATACGGAGGCTATTCCGTAAGGCAATAGCGCAAGTGGTATGAAGGGTATGCAAGCAAAAGGGGAGTATTTGTAAAAGCCGCTGCTCACGCCGAAAGCTTTTCCGTATACGGTATCTCCATGCGCGAGCGCATCGGCTGCATCATAATACACTCTGAAATCTGCCATTTGCGCTCGGCCATTGTACCACTCGAGAACGAGGTAACCAAGGCAAAGAAATACTACAGCTATAGTGAATCTTTTTTCCAACCGTAATCGATTTCTATAAAAAGAAAAGAGAATGCTGCCATTCTCTTTTCGTTCATCTTTTCGTGTTTGTATTAAAAGGCCTGCTTCACAAAGGTGCGTGTTACTGTTCCTAACTGTGAACTGGCTACGGTCCAATACGAACCGGCAGGAAGCTCCGTGATGTCAATATTCTGCTTGGCAGACTGAATCTTAACAACCAGCACTTGCTTGCCCTCATTGTTGAATACAACCATATCAGAACCAATCAAGGTTGAAGCCGATTCAACTGTAATGGTGCTTTGTGCAGGGTTGGGAAACAGCAGCATCGACTGACCAATGGTAGGCTTGTTTACTATGTTGCTTGTATTGTCTTGCGGAGCAAACATAATAATCTTGTTGGGTGCTGTTCCCGGATACTGTGTTCCGTTTAGTGCAACATACAGTGCACCTGTATTGGGGTTGATGCATACATCGCGGAATCGCTGGTTGAGTGAGGTGAAGAGCTTGTCTTCCGAAAGTACACTCAAACCGTCAGCACTTAAATGCAGAATGGAAACTCGGTCGTTGCTCGAGCTGGTGCCACCCAAGCCACCCATAACACCCAAAATAAGACTGTTTTGCCATTCGGGAATTGCGGGGTGATTATAATATTCGATACCATTCACAGCAACGCATGGTGACCATTCTTCGATTGGCTCCATTACATTGTTGGCCTCGCAATAAGCAATTTCAGCATTCGTATTGCAGGCTCCCTGAACTTCCGGCCAGCCATAGTTGCGTCCGGGTTCGATGATGTTCAATTCGTCGCTGCTGTTTTGTCCGTGTTCGCTTTCATATAAAATTCCGCTTGGGCCGAAACAAAGTCCTTGGCCGTTGCGGTGGCCAAAAGACCATACGTACGACGCAGGGTCTGGATTATCGGAAGGGATTGAACCATCAAGGTTGATGCGCAGTGTCTTACCGTTTTTCGAACCGAGGTTTTGCGACAAGTCACCCCCTGTGCCCGTATCGCCTGTCGACATCATGATTTTACCATCAGGAGAAATCACCAATCGCGCTCCGTTGTGTATTTGGTTACCAGGAATGTTATCAATCAGGTATGTCTCATTAGAGAGTATTGTTCCGTTCCAGTCAAAAGAGGAAAGGCGCTCTTTCACGCTGTTGCCTTGTGAATAGTTGTAAACGGCGAACACTTTTGGAGTGTTGGCGAAATCGGGGTGAAGCGCCATACCCAATAGACCGGGCTCTCCGCTGCCGTTGTTGCTAACGGTAAGTTCGAGGATGGTGGTGTAATTGCCTGTCACCGGGTCGATATGCAACACATCCCCGTTGCGACATGTGGCCCATATATAATCATCGGGGCCCCAGAGTATTTCCCACGGACGGGTAATGCCGGTTACAACGTCGGTTTGAACCAACACTGTGCTGTCGAGTGTCCAGGTTGTTTGTGCTTGAAGGGCAGATGCACTTAGCATCGAGGCCGCCAAAAGGGTTTTAAGGGTGCGCATATGGTTTTCTTTTCCTGCTTGATTTTGTTGAGCGAAGATATTGTGGGTCGCATATGGACAAACAACCTTTTTCCACTCATTCTTGGGTTGGTTAGAATTTCACGTTTAGACCGACACCGATTACCTCTTTGAATTGTGTGCGTGGTCCTGCTTGGTCAATTACACCGTCTCCATTATTGTCGATCGCTATGTGTATGTCGTCATCGTAAATGAGGTGCGTTGTGATGGTCGTGGTAATCCATTTGTTAACCTTGAGGCCTATGATGGTTTCCCAACTCACATCGATGTTTTGCGGATTTACCTTGTAATTTGAAAAGAGGTCAAGCTTCGAGGTTACGCTTACGCTTTTGTCTTTGAAGAATGTTTTTTGGTATACGGCCCGAAAGTATCCACCTACTTCAGAGCGTGATTTTTTACCGGCGGTAATAATCTTCCCTTCAGCATCATACGTTGCCGCTTGCACTCCGAAAGCTCCTGAATTGGCAAGGGTTTCATCGTTTACAATAGTATTTTTGGATGTAAGTGGTGCTACAAACGCAGTTAGCTTGTCGTTGGGTTTGTAGTCCATACCGATAGCAGCCAGCACGTAGGCGGGTGCCAACAGATCCGAAATTTTATTGTCTACGTCGGGATAATTGTAACCGGCAGTCATTTGCGTTTTGAAGTTTACCAGCGTCGCGTAATACCACTTATCCGATGCTTTGCGGCCATACTTTGATGTGAAATCCACTTTGTCATCTGTCTTGATGAAGTCCGCACCTTTGCCTTGTTGTAAAAGGCCGTATCCAAGGTCGAGCATGTTGTCCCATGAGGAGTGTTCGCTTTTGTATTTGGCAAATGCGCTAAAAATCCCGCCTATCGCGATGGTGTTTTGTCCGCCTGCTGCCCAATTGGTGAAGGATGCTTGAGAAATACTCAGTCCAATTAATCCGCCGGTTTTCCATCCCATGATAGAGTCTTTGGATATTGTGCGGATGGCTTTTTCAGCTTCTGTGGTTTGCGCAGAAGCATCAACTAAGCTTAAGCACAGAAAAAAAGATACGAGAAATAGATTTGTTTTCATGGATGCGAATATAGCTGAAGACCTCAGCCTATGGTCTGTTTGCTGCCGAAGCATATGAAACAGCAGATGAGGCCATTGCATTCAATGACTAAGGTGAAATTTTATCTAGAGCTCATAACAAGCCGCGGTGGTCCATGCTTCAGCAGGCGCAGCAAACAGAGGTTTCACCTGCGGCCAGACTTCTCCAAAAGTGCGCGAATGTCTGTACACATCCAGAAACGTTTCATCTTCCCAAAGAGAATAGGTGAAGAAAATGTGGGGATCATTCGCATCGCGCAACAGTTTCAAACCGCAACAACCTTCGGCGGCTCTAATCTGATTGTGGTATTGGTCGAAAATCTCGAGAAACTGAGTCGCAGCATCAGTCCTGAAAGTCATCTTCACTATTCGCGTCACCATTGAATTCTATGCGTATTATATCGTCGACAGAGAAGCCGAAAAGTTCGGCTGCCCCGCCACCGTGAGTTGAAGTTCCACCGTTGATGGCTATCATCAATCGGCTTCCGTTGGACCACATCGCGAGCCGCTCGCCTTCAACAACATCTGTGAAGTTATTGCTGATTTTCGAAATACCGAACCCTACGCGTTTAAAGAGAATATTGAACCTTCTTTTTTTGCGAACCTGTTCGAAAAGCGGCTTTGATATGTTGCAGTAGACATTCCCATAATGATCGATGTACTCAACGTGTCCTTTTAAAATATCACCTTCCAGGCTTGGTGCGGGCAGCATGGCTTGATTGAACGAATGTACACGCTGTCCCAAAAATTCTATCGATCCTCCGCGGGAAAGGTGCGCAGCTGCCGTTGCAAAAACGCCTTTCATTGGAAAGGTCCAGTCTTCTCCTTGTGGTAGGGTAATTTCAAAAATATCTTCAGGCTCTTGCTCGAAAATAAGCGCGAAGATTCCATTGTCGGCACCAATGAAAAAATGCCCCATGTATTGTATCGCGACATGAGGTGTGCGCGCAGTAAACTCCGGGTTAACACCAATAATGTGCACAGTGCCCAATGGGAATTGCCGCCACACATTGCGAACCAGAAAGGAAGCAGCATGGATGTCGAACGAGCGCACCTCATGACTGATATCCACAATGGATGCTTGTGGAGCCTGTGAAAGGAGCGATGCTTTTACCGCAGCCACATAGTGATCGCGCATGCCCAAATCGGATGTTAAAGTGATAATACTCACAGCAACAAAAATCCATCTACTTTTGGGGTAAATATTACCTACGGTTTAGAAACTTATCAAAAAAGGAATTAACGCTTGACAGAGAAAGAAATCATCTTGCCCGAAATCGAACCAATCGAATTTTTCGGACCAACCAACAACAAATTTAAATTTATCCAGAGCCGCTTTCCCAAGCTGAAGGTGGTTGCAAGGGGCAATGTCGTGCGCGTAATCGGTGACGACGATGAGATCGACCGTTTCGAATTGAAGCTAGAACAGATATTTGCTCATATCGAAAAGTATAGCTCGCTTGCTATGAACACCCTGGAGAATATACTCGATGGCCATGTGGAGATGGCACAAGGGAAACATTTTTCGGGTGCCGAAGACGTGCTCGTGTTCGGTCCGGGTGGACAAAAAGTGGTAGCACGGACAGCCAATCAAAAACGCATGGTAGAGGCATGTGATGTCAACGATATGGTATTTGCCATCGGACCCGCGGGTTCCGGAAAGACGTATACGGCTGTTGCTCTTGCAGTTCGTGCATTGAAGGAGAAACAAGTGAAGCGTATCATTCTCACACGCCCGGCTGTAGAAGCAGGGGAGAACCTCGGCTTTTTACCCGGCGACCTCAAAGAGAAGCTCGATCCATACATGCAACCGCTTTACGATGCGCTTATGGATATGATTCCATACGAAAAGCTTGCAGATTACATCGAGAAGAACACCATTGAGATTGCACCCCTTGCATTCATGCGTGGTCGTACGCTCGATAAGGCATTTGTGATATTGGACGAAGCGCAGAACGCTACTGTTGCTCAGATGAAAATGTTTTTGACGCGTATGGGGCGTGATGCGAAGTTTATCATCACAGGCGATGCGACTCAGGTCGATTTGCCTCGCAATCAGCCCAGCGGTTTATTGCGCTCTGTCGACTTGGTGCGAGGTATCGAAGGAATTTCGGTTATAGAACTTACTGGCGCCGATGTGGTGCGTCATAAACTCGTCAAGCGCATCATCGAAGCTTTTGAATCAGGGGAAAGGTAGTAGGTGAAAGGTAGTAGGTGAAAGGTGATAGGTTGATGCTACAGCACCTTTGACCTATCACCTATCACCTATTGATTAACTCTTCTTTGCGCGCTCTTTGTCAATCTGACGGCGTAAAGCACTCACTGCAAAATCGGTTGCTTCTTCAAACGATTTACACTGCTTTTTGGCGAATAATTCCTTTCCAGGGATCGAGAGTTTCACTTCCGCGATTTTGTTTTCATTCACATCCGACTTGTCGAGGCGAAGAAAGACTTCTCCTTTAATGATACGATCGTGGAACGTAGTGAGCTTGTTGACCTTTTCTTCAATGAAGCGAATCAGTTTGATGTCGGCATCGAAGTGAATACTTTGAACTTGTACTTGCATAATTCAAAACTTTTTAAGGGTTTAACTTCAATTATTTCTGGGGTGCATCCTGGAATGGATGCTTTTTAATTTCTCAATACTGTTGTGAGTGTACACCTGCGTAGCAGCCAAACTCGAGTGACCGAGTATTTCCTTAATGACATTTAATTCTGCTCCGTTGTTCAACATATGTGTTGCGAAAGTGTGTCGTAGAACGTGAGGACTTTTCCTCTGAATCGTTGTTACCTGCGAAAGGTAAAATTTAACCTTAAGATAAACAAGAGATTTTGTCACTTTTTTGCCTTTATCAGTAACGATAAGGCTTTCAAACGATGGTTGCCTAAATCGGTCATTGCGGTGATTGATATATGCCTCTATCTTTCCTATCATTGCTTTGCCCAGCGGTACGTAGCGTGTTTTATTCCTTTTTCCGAGCACTTTTATTTGACCAAGCGAACGGTCAACATCGGAGTCTTTTAACCCCAGTAGCTCTGATTGCCTTATACCTGTCTCATACAAAAGGGTTACAATTAGCTCATCTCTTTTTAGTAAAAACATGTCGGCATCGGATGGCCGAGCGAATTGCTCGCTGCTTGCAATATGATACAAGGCTTGTGCGCCCTTTTCTTCCACGAAGAGGGGGAGCCGCCCAGGTTTCTTGGGCTTTGGAATGTTGCGTGCCGGATTAGAGGTTAGAATGCCCTCTTTCATTTGAAAGCGCATGAAAGCATTGACCGCTGAAAGTTTGCGATGAACAGAAGATGGGTGGTAGTCGCTTTCCATGAGCGAAGCCAGCCACGATCGCACTACCTGATGGGCTACTTCAACCGATGATTCAATATCGAACTCCTTCTTACAGTATAGCGAAAACTGATTGAGGTCAACGGCATAGGAGTCAATCGTATGCTGCGAGCAGCGCTTCTCGGTGAGAAGATAGTTCAAGAATTTTTCAGTGTGCACCAAAGCAAGAAAGGTGAGTTTTTGGATAAAACCAAAAACTCACCTTTTATATTGTGAACAAGAGTCTGTTATTACATCTCTTCGCGCTTGAGCGTCGAAATGTAGGCAGCCTTCTTAATTTCTTCACGACGTGACACACTCTTCTTAGTGTATGCCTGGCGACTGCGCAGTTGTTTTACAACGCCTGTTTTCTCGAACTTCTTTTTGAACTTCTTCAGTGCGCGATCAATGCTTTCGCCTTCTTTAACCGGAATAATTAGCATAACGGATATACCTCCTTCATTTTAGGTCGCGAAAATAGTGATTGCGATAGGGTTTGGCCAAACTTTTTTTCACATTCTACCTGAGTATATGCATACCTGCATATTTTCGTCAACATGAAGCATGTGTTGAAATGGGCGCTAGGTGCGGCGCTGCTCGCTTTAGTTGCCTGCAAAAAGGACTCTCCCGAAGAACCGATTTTATTACCTGGAGACGATAGCGGAATTACTGCCGACAGTCTTGACCTCGGAAACTCACGCGTTGTGCAAGTGCTCGGCGTTGTGCGTGATGAGCAGGGCAACGCTGTAGCCGGCGCTACGGTGCAGTCGGGGTGGAGTAACCAACAAACAACCACTGATACTCGTGGCTTTTTCAAGTTTGATGATTTGATTTGTTATGACAAGAGCGCTTACGTGCGTGTCAACAAATCGGGCTATTTCGAGGGTTCGCGAAGTTGGATGCCTACCGGTGGCGGTTACAACCGGGTAGAGTTGCAGTTGCTTTCGAATACAATTGCCGGCAGCTTCAACGCGGCAGTTGGCGGCACGGTGCAGGCTGAAACGTTTACACTCATTTTCCCGGCCAATGCGGTTCAATACAACGGCGCTGCATATAGCGGGGAGGTTGCTGTTGCTATCAATGCTATCGACGCGACAGACGTGCTCGAACAAACGAAGCAGATGCCGGGCTCGCTCGTGGGCTTTCATAACGGAGCGTTAAACGTGCTGCGGTCAATGGGTATGGCAGCAATCGAACTTCGCGGTGCCAGCGGTGAATCACTGCAATTAACTGTGGGCATGCAAGTGGAAATGCATTGCGCTATTCCGACCGAACTTCAAGCTGTGGCTCCGTCTTCTATTCCTCTGTGGTCGTTCGATGAATCGACAGGATTTTGGAAATACGAAGGAATCGCAACACGACAGGGGAATGAATATGTGGGCTATGCCAGCCATTTTTCCTATTGGAACTTTGACGTCGAGCTGGTTGGAGTGAATTATACACTTACGGTCAATTACAATGAACTCCCAATTGGTTTCTATCCGCTCGATAACGCAGTGCTCGTGCTCACCAGCGCCAATTTCGGTGCTATTCCGGGAACAACAGGTACGAACGGACAGATAACAGGCTTGGTACCCGCCAATGAAATCATGCAGCTTCAAATTATGATTGCTTGCGAAGCAGGGTTTCAAGAAGTTTACGCTACGACGGTGGGACCTTTCTCAGCCGATGTCTCTCAAACCATAGAGATTGATGCTTTGCCCTATTTGGCCACTATAAACGGTACGCTTCAAGATTGCGACGGAAACTCCTCTCAAGGTTACGTTTGGCTGAATGAAGAAAATGCGGTTTATGTTGAAAACGGCAACTTCCAAATCACCACGTGCACAGGCAACAATAGCTTGCATGCGTATTGTTTCAACAACGGTCAAGCAGGTTCGGGATTTCTCTCTAATCTCAATGTTAGCTCAGGTGTTTCGACCTTGGGCATTGTATGCGAAGACTGTTTCCCCATTGGTGCTCCTGGTGCAGGTGTGACCGACGTGGATGGCAATTATTACCCGACCGTAATTAACGGAACTCAAGAATGGATGGCAGCCAACCTTGCTGCTACGCGTTATTCTAACGGTGATCCAATTACAGAGGTAACAGACAATGCGCAATGGACTGCGTTGACAACTCCTGCATGGTGCTATCTCAATAATAACGTGGGAAACAATGTTGTTTTTGGAAAACTATACAACGGCTATGCAATGGAAGACTTGCGCAATGTTTGTCCAACGGGTTGGCACGTGCCAAGCAATGACGAATGGGGAACGCTGGTAACGGCACTTGGAGGTGCGTCTGTAGCTGGATCAGCCTTACGTACCACGGGAATTATTTCAGAAGGGACCGGGCTTTGGCCATTCGATAATGTGATCTCAAACAACGTGAGTGGCTTCTCGGCCCAACCCTCCGGATTCCGCAATTTGGATGGGACCTTTGCTACCCAAATTTATAGCGCCATTTGGTGGACCAACACACTAACTGCAACCGAAACGTATTACACGCGCAGCGTATACAGTTTTTCGAATTCCGTGTTCAATCAAGACTTTACCCGCCCGCAAGGATTTTCTATTCGTTGCCTGCGCGACTAACTCTGTTTGAAAACTCCCGGTAATAAAGCTACCTTGCTCGCTCAAATCGAACCGCTATGAAAGTAATTATTTTGGGTGCTAATGGACGTGTGGGCTCACATGTTGTAAAACGAGCTTTGGAGAAGGGGCATAAGGTGACCGCCTTTGTGCGCCATTCGGAATCTGTTTCTTTGTTGCATCCCAACCTCGTCGTAGTTCAAGGCGACGCTATGCACCAACAGGATATTGCTCGGCACATGGCCGGACAAGAAGCCGTGATATCGTGCTTAAGCTCCGATGAGCTTTCGTATCGATTGGTGTTCATGAACCACATCATCAATGCAATGCGCCAGCACAAGGCACGACGCATCATAGCCATTGGCGGTATTGGTGCTCTGCAGGCAAGCGAGCATTTGAAAGTATATGAAACATCTACCTTCCCGCGCGAATACGTTGATCTTACACAAGCGCACATTCGGGTGCTCGACGCCTTGCTTACAAGTCGGATGGACTTCACGTTCGTTTGCCCGCCAATGATTGAGGAAGGCGAGCGCACCGGAGTGTATCGCGTTCAGGACAGCTACCCAACACCGGGATGGAAAGTTACTTCCGGTGATCTGGCCGACTTCATGGTGACGGAACTCAATGAGCGCAAGCACGTGGGCATGAAGGTGGGAATTTCGAATGCTCAATAGTCTGAAACTTACATGATAAAAATACTTTTCTTCTTTGCCCTCCTGGCAGCTAATCTGGGAATGGCGCAAATGCAGATTGGCGTTGCCGTGCAAAACCCGACATCCGAAATTGGTGATGCTACTTGCACGGCTTCAATAACAGGAGGCCAACCGCCTTACCAATTTCAATGGTCGAAACGGGATACTCCGCTTGAAAGCGCCGTTTGTTCGAGCATGCAAGAAGGTATTCCGTATACCATCGTTGTAACCGATAGTACCGGAACTATCGCCAAGGCTGACGTGCTTGTGCCAGCAATCTCCTTAGAGGAAAAACTCAACAAATGGTTCACCCCGCTGGTCGATGCATTGGCAATGGTACTGCTGTGGGATCCCTTTGCGGCCTGCGGCATCTATGACCCCGTTGTGTACGATGACATGGGCAGGGCAGTGCTGCATCCGAATGGCTCGCCGGTTACACAAGATGCATGGCTCGTGGTGGTCTTGCTTATTGGCGCTGCGGTCTGGTTTACATTTTACTTCGGTTTCATCAATGTGCGCGGCTTTCGACATGCACTCGATATTACTCGGGGCAAATACGC
>CAMAYP010000010.1 GCA_945862415.1 Chryseobacterium gleum
GGGTACGTTCCCTCCTGTTCTATGGGGTTCTGTGTAGCAAGCACGAAAAATGGTGCAGGCAGCTCATAGGTCTTTCCGCCTGAGGTGACTCTTCTTTCCTGCATTGCCTCGAGCAACGCCGATTGCGTTTTCGGTGGAGTACGGTTGATTTCGTCGGCAAGAATAATATTCGAAAAAATGGGTCCTTTTACAAACTTGAAGTTCCTGGACTCATCGAGAATTTCAGAACCAACAATATCTCCGGGCATGAGATCGGGAGTGAACTGAATTCGGTTGAACGAAAGACCGAGTGACTTCCCGATGGTGCTCACGAGCAATGTTTTCGCCAAACCCGGAACACCTACAAGCAAGCAGTGACCGTTGCCGAAAATGGATATCAACACATCCCGGACCACCTCATCTTGACCAACAATTGCTTTGCGAATTTCACGCTGCAAATCGTTGTATCGCCCTTTGAGGGAGTCGATCGCTTCAGCATCGGAATTAAACTTTATATCTGACATACAGTAAATGTGTTAAAAAGGAAGTCGGGCGAAGGTAAAAATGAAATCGCCCATAGAACATCGCAAGTTGTTAAGGATTGTTTTTAGGCCAAGCGAATTGCGTGGTGCAATTGAGGTAATCTGCGTCTGTTTGAACATAGGTAGAAGCGATTCTCTTTTTCACCCACTTATCCGTTTCGAGCTGCTTTGCGCGAGCTTCTGTGACCTGCTTGAAAATCTCATAATCATCCTTCATGTTTGCTGCGTGAGCAGGCAAGCGATTGTCGAGATGGTAAACAACGTAGGATTGTTTTCCATCCTCAGCAGTTGCTAGAATTGCATCGCTTATTTCGCCGGGCTGCATACCCATGAAAACCAGATTGAGTTCAGAGCTCAGCGAAGCAACATCATGACGTGTGCCACCTGAAGCCTGATTAATTACTTTGCCACCTTGGTTCTTGGAATCCTCATCGGTGCTATACTTCAACGCAGCCTGCGAGAACGTCAGTGTATCACCAATACCTGCAATTACCTTATCCAGTTTTTTACGCGCATCATCCAAGTCATCCGATTTTACTTTGGGCGACATAAGGATATGGCAAGACTCATAAAACTCACCACGCTTCTCAACCACCTTCACGAAGTGGTATCCGTATACAGTTGAAAACACGGGCGAATACGAACCTTCCGGAGTATTGTAAACTGCAGCCTCGTATTCGGGAACAAACGAGCCCTTTCGTTGCAAGGGATAGCAACCACCCTTGTATTTCGATCCGGGATCTTCGCTCCACTTGGCTGCCTCGAGGGTCATCGACGATTTACCGTTAGCCAGTTTCATGCGAATCGAATCCATCATGTGAATAATTCGCTGCACCTCTGATTCGCGCACCTTTGGAGCAACTTGAATTTTCGAATACTCCACCTGTTCACCAATGAGTGGTATAGAATCCTTTGGAACGGTTTGGTAATAGCGCAACACATCGGCCGGAGTTACTTTAACCTTGCTCGTCACATTGTCTTGCATCTTCTGCACGAGCAATTGATCCTTAATTAAATCAAAGTACTCCTCCTTCAGTTGGGCTTGCGACTTACCGTAGTATTTCTCAAACTCCTCCACGCTGCCAAACATTTGCACGAAGTATTCGATGCGGCGCTCCACTTGCGACTGCACCTCACCATCACTTACTTCGATACTATCGAGTTTCGACTGATTGAGGAGCAGTTTCTGGTAGAGTAAGTTCTCATAGACAGAGCAACGCGTTGCGGAATCGTCGGAACCTTTACCTTCGGTCATTTCCAACACAGAAGACTCTAAATCGCTTTGGAGAATTATTTCATTGCCCACTACACCAATGATTCGGTCTACGACTTTGCCCGGTTGCGCATTTGCATCACAAACAAGAACGAGCATAGTAAGTATTGCAATCCACCTCATTGTTTCGAATAGTATAATTTTATTTCACCGTCTTGTTGGGCCTTGCTATAGATGTCCTGACGCATCGTTTCAAGCAAGGTCAACTTTCGTCTATTGATTATCATGTTCCGAATTTTCTCACGCTCGAAGCTAAGAGGTGATTTACTACCTGCCAATTGATAATCGGTGATTGATATTAGATATAGATTATTTTCCTTCTCGAATTCTATGATATTCTTTTTTCTAAGAAAGCCCTCAACGTCGTATACCTCGAGTGGAATCTGTTGGATGAATTCATCCCATTTCAGCCATTCCTCTTCGTTGTAGTAATAGCTTGCGCCTATTTCTACGCATAGCTGCTGCCACTTTACCAGGTCTTCCGGTTTGGCAGAATTGAACAGTTTCTTTAATGCGCCGATTTGTTTGCTATCGGCCGTGATGGCCGTGAATTTCACTTTCAGAATGTAATCCTTCAATTGAAAGTTCTTCTCGTTCTCATTGTAATACTGCTCTATTTCCTGGTCAGAAACAACCGTGTCCAATTTCTGACGCACCCATTCCTGCTCAAATGCGTAAATAAGCAGTGAACTCCGGTAGTTCTCAATCATCTCTTCGAATGATTTGAGCTCATCGGGAAGATTCGATTCTGCCTTCGAAATAATCAGTTGCTTTGTAATCCAGTCGTGAATGTAATGGTCGGCCAACGACGCGCTATCCTCTGCAGTCGAATTGTCGGGGACTACATCTGAAACCTCTTTCCAAGTAAGTTGCTTGTCACCAATCTCGGCAATCAACTCTGCACGATCATCCCCCCAATCACAAGCGACCAGTGAGCAGGCAATAGCAAGAACCCAAAGAACAGATGCTCTCATTACTTAATTGAATGAAGCACGTCTTTGTTTACGGTAAACTGATGTTCCTTTCGCATGGAAGCAATCCACTCTTGTTCGAGGAAGGTTTGGTATTCGGAAGTAATCATGCCGCGGGCTTCGTCGAGCCTTTTCACGGAAGGCGCTATTATTTCCTTGTATTGAATGATCACAATTTGATCGTTATCGGCAATATCGCTACTGATGCCTACTTGCCAAGGAGCTTTTGAAAGCAGTGCATTGTCTTCTTTGGCATAAATACCTTCCTGTACTTGGAGATTGAGTTGCGACTCCTTGTTCAATTCGCCGGCGATGGTTGATTTATCCTTGCCATCCTTCAGCATTTTGCGAACCTTTTTCGCAATGTCAGCATTCGAACAAGTGTAGATCACAACCGATGCACGCTCAGGCCACATGAACTTTTGCTTGTTCGCATCATAGTATGCAGCAAGACCTGCGGTGTCCTTCACAGCCTTCGACCAAACCATTTGGTCGGTCATTTCGAAGAGCAAGATACCCTCGTTATACTCCTTCATCAAAAGTCTGAACGGAGTATATTTCTCTTCGAGTTTCGCATCTTCGAGTTGCAGCAATTTATCTTCACCCAATTTGGTTGCAGACGCACGGACATAATCAGCCGGTGTCATAATTGGCTTTGAGCGGCCTTTTGTGCGCATATGTTCATTGAACTCGCTCACAGTAATGGTTAAGCCATTCATTTTGATGAGCGGCTTCTCCATCGACTTTTTACCGACATAGATTTTTCCTTCATACGCATTTGAATCGGCCTTCTCAACGATTTTGGCCATCTCTACTTCATCGATTGAATACGCATACTCCTTCTTCAATTTCTCGATAAAGGATTTCTTCGTTTGTTCGGCGCGGCTGTCTTTCGAAACTTTGTTTTTGATTTCCTTTTCCATGGATTCGAAAGAGGCGAGCTGCTTATAGTCCAGTCGCTTGATGATGTGCCAGCCAAAGGCAGTCTTGAATGGCGCCGAGAAATCTCCGTTGTTCTTCAGCGCGAATGCAGCATCTTCAAACTCTACTACCATCTTACCTGTGCCAAACCAAGGCAGTTCGCCACCCTTTTTGGCGGAAGTAGGATCATCGCTGTATTTACTGGCCAAATCTTCGAAAGTAGATTCACCACTCAACAGTTTTTGGTAGATTTCCTGGATTTTCGCTTCTGCATTGGCTTCGCTATTTTCTTCAGACTTCGGCTTCACAACAATGTGCGCTACATGCATTTCGCCGCGAGCAGGGCGCTTGTCGTACACGTAAATGAGGTGATAGCCGTAACGCGTGCGTATTGGCATTGAAACCTCCCCGGTTGTTGTTTGATAGGCAGCCTTCTCAAACGGATATACCATTTGGAAAGCGGTAAAGTAACCGAGATCACCCGCATTCTCTTTCGCACTTGGATCTTCGCTGGTAGCTTTTGCTAGAGCAGTAAACTCTTCACCCTTCGTGATTCGCTCGCGGATGGCCATAATTTTCGCGTATGCCTTTGCCGTGTCGGCAGGTGAAGAATTGGCATCCACCTTAACTAGAATATGAGCAGCATGTACTTCCTGCTTGTAGTTTTCGTAGGCTTCCTTAACCAAGTCATTCAACTTATCGGCATCGGTGAGGTATGGGCGTGCTAGTTGAGCGCGATAACCATCCAGTTCAGTTTTGAATTTTTTCACGGTATCGAGACCGGCTTCACGCGCTTCCCTCACCTTCAATTTGAAGTTGATGAATAACTCCATGTATTCATCCAGTGACTGCGCTGTGATTGCAGAGTCACGGTTGTTCTTCCTGAAAATGTTTTCGAATTCCTCTAAACTTGTCGGTTCGCCATCAACAACGAGCACAGCAGCGTTTTTGTCTTGGGCTATGGCCGAAAAACAACATAAAAATGCAACAAGAAATGCAATTGATTTCACCTTCATAATCGGGTTAATTAAAATTCATTGGTGTACCTGTTTCTTTGCAGGAATAGGCGCAAATGTAAGGCCCACAGCGCTGAAATCCACACGGCAACCGGCTGTGAAAGTGCGTTAAAGAAAAAAACGAAAAACAGACTTACTTCAAGCTGTAATTGGGTGCTTCGCGGCTAATGAACACATCGTGCGGGTGGCTTTCCTTTACGCCTGCACTGGTGATTCGAATGAACTTGGCCTTTTGGAGCGCCATCAAGTCAGCGGCTCCACAATATCCCATTCCGGCGCGCAAACCACCGACAATCTGATACATGATTTCCTGCACGGTTCCTTTGTAAGGGACTCTTCCTGAAATACCCTCCGGTACTAGTTTCTTAATGTCATCTTCGGCATCCTGAAAGTACCTGTCTTTTGAGCCCTGTTGCATCGCTTCAACCGATCCCATGCCCCGGTACGATTTAAAACGGCGACCCTCGTAGATGATGGTGTCACCCGGACTTTCCTCGGTTCCTGCTAGCATAGAACCTACCATGATGGAAGAAGCCCCACCGGCCAATGCCTTCACAATATCCCCGGTAAAACGAATACCCCCATCGGCAATTACTGGCACATCCTTATCTGAAATTCCATGGGCGATATCCATTACAGCAGTTAGTTGAGGCACACCCACTCCTGCAATTACGCGAGTTGTGCATATGGAACCCGGACCAATACCCACTTTCACGGCATCGGCACCGGCAGCTACCAGCGCATTGGCTGCTTCTACGGTTGCAATGTTGCCGACCACTACATCGACACGATCACCGAACGCCTTCTTAACCTCTTTCAGCATATTGATAACTCCCTTGGAATGACCGTGGGCAGTATCGATAATGATTGCGTCAACGCTGGCCTTTACCAGTGCTTCGGCGCGTTGCAACGTATCGGCCGTAACTCCAACGGCGGCAGCAACACGCAGGCGACCGAGTTTATCCTTGCAAGAATTCGGATACTTCTTAAGCTTTAAAATATCTTTATACGTGATGAGCCCGATGAGTTTTCCCGTTGCGTCAACGACCGGTAGTTTTTCAATTTTACTTTGCTGAAGAATCGACTCAGCCGAGGACAGATCATTGGGTTTATCGGTTGTTATAAGCCCGTCTTTTGTCATTACCAGCGCAATTGGCTTTGAAAAATCCTTTTCAAATCGCAGATCGCGGTTGGTCACAATGCCAATGAGTTTGCCGTCCACATTCGTAACCGGTATACCACCAATTCGATGTTCAGCCATGAGCTTAAGTGCGTCGGCCACCACGGCATGTTCATCGAGGGTAACGGGATCCTGGATCATTCCGCTTTCCGATCGTTTTACTTTTCGCACGAGAGCGGCCTGCGCCTCGATGCTCATGTTTTTATGAATAACACCTATTCCACCTTCGCGAGCTATAGCAATGGCCATTTCCGATTCGGTTACAGTATCCATTGCAGCCGAAACGACGGGTGCGTTGAGCACAATATTTCGCGAAAAGCGCGAGCGAACGGAAACTTCACGGGGCAGTATTTCGGAGTAGGCCGGAACGAGGAGCACATCATCGTAAGTAAGACCTTCACCTACGAATTTCTCTTGAAAATAAGACATGTTCGAGGAATTTATCGGTAATAAATTCGCGCAAATGTACGCAAGAAAGCTCTGTCTACTGCGGGCAAAAAGTTCCGTAAAGACTATTGAACAGCTGCAAATCGGAGACACCTACAACGCTATCCTCATCGAGGTCTGCGTAGCATTCATTTCCGACACACCCAAACTGACTAATCAGTATAAGCAAATCGGCAACGCTAATGGCGCCATCGCAGTTCAAATCGCCCAAGCAGCAGCCTTCCAGTGAGGTCGAAACAGTGACCAACACGCCGCACGTTGCACTATTTCCACTGGCATCGATAGCAGTATAGGTAACCACAGTATTGCCGATTGGAAATTGTCCGGCTGCCGGCTCATTTCCACTGAAGCTGTTCGTGAGTGCAGGCGCATCACAATTATCAGTAACTAAGGGGTTCGGTATAATCACCTCCACGGTGGTATTGCCCGGTAAAGCGTCGACAGACAATGCAGGAGGACATTCGAAAACAGGGTCATCATCGTCGATTAGGGTAAGATTAAACGTACACGAACTGCTGTTGCCTGAATAATCGGTAGCAACGACGGTGATCAGATGCGTTCCGGGTGCCATAAGTGTTTCGACCAATGGTGACTGAACGATTTCGGGAAACAAATCCAGGTTATCATCTACAATAACTACGCTTTCAAAATCACCCAGGAAGTAGCAATAGTCTTCGGTGTAAATCGTAGTATCGGCCGGACATACAATTGTGGGAGGTGTTGCATCTTCGCCATATTCGCCAGCGATGCTGATGTCGTCGACCGCGAAACTCGGGTCAAGCGCTTCACCGTCATCGTTGTTTTGCCAGCGAAATCCGAACCGCACATTCGGATTATTGTTTGCGCTTACTGGCATGTCCATCGAGAAAGATGTCCATTGGCCCTGTCCATTCGGGCACAACGGCGTCTTAGGAAGGTCGCTCAATAGTTCCCAAGATGTGCCATCGAAATACCACAGCGTGGCATTATCAAGCGCATTACCGCCTTCGATATAGAGGAAAGAGATGGTGTTGTTGATGAAAATACTGCAGTCGACAATTCCCGATTCAATGCGCTTATCGGTTGCGCCACATCCAAGGATATCACAAAACCCATCGAGTCCTTCGAAATACGCCGCGCCCAAATCGGTGCCTAAAAAGGAGTTGAGCGCACCCACATGCAGCGAAGGATCGCTTCCACATCCGGTACCGCACTGGCCTGCTGCGTTACCGTTTTCGGATGCCGACACAAACCAAGCATTCGCAACATCTGCATTGGCACCCATTTCTGATATGGTCCAGGGACCGTTGGTAAAAGAAAAGTAATCGGTTGCTAACGTACCTGTGTTGCAACCTGAGCCGAAGTTTTCAGACCAAAACTCAACCACCTGCGCTTGCGCAGATATAGAACAAATCGTCAGAAGGATGAAGAATGGTCTCATGAGCAAGCTTGTTTAGATAGGCCAAGATATCCAAAAACAGCTTCCACCGTTCAAAAGGATCTACTTAGATAGTTAAGCCGAGCGTTACAGTTACCGACCTCCCGGTTCCGGGTAATAGGCCGGGCCCCGGATAGCCTCCCGCTCTTCGAGTAGCATACTGTGTATTGAGCACATTGTTGACAGCAGATTGAAGGAAGAGATTCGACGTGAATTGATATTTCATTGAAGCATCGAGCAATTGATAGGAGGCCAACTTACCCACTTGCGCATTTGTTGACGGCTCTTCTGTATTTAGCGCGTCCGAGTATACATCGCTGGTGTAACTCCATTGAAGGGAAGCGGAAAAATTCTCCACTTTGTACGTAGCTCCGCAACGCCAAACTTGTTTCGGTGCATATTCAACCCGTTTGTTGGCTATTGCCTTTGTTGCATCGGACTCCGTGAACGGGTTGTCCCAACGCGTATAACTCGCATCCATTGCGGTGCCGGACACGAATAAACTCACCGACCCATACCGCGGTTGCGCTACAACCATCTTCACGGGATCAAATTCCAAAAAGAGTTCAATGCCCTTGCTTACACTTGCTCCGATGTTGGTTCTGAAATTAACTCCGTCGCGCAGAATGCTACCAATGCGATTATCGTAGAACAGATAAAAAACGCCGACATCCAAATTCAACCAATTTTTGTGCACGCCACGAATGCCGGCCTCCAGATTGTATCCTGATGCATCTTTCAATTGAGGGTCGATGATGTCGGTGGCTGAGGAAGGCGTAAAATCGCCATAGGTAACAGGTCGAAACGCCTGGCTGGCATTGGCATACAGATTAAAGCTGCTCCATTCGTATTGCAGTCCCAGTCCACCCAGCAAGAACAGACGCTCGTTTTTTAACGGTTCAAAATCTCCGGCAGCAGCAGCAATAGACCCCCGGCTTTTACTGACTAACTGTTCAACACGCAGTGCAGGTGTAATCGTAAGTCTTTTACCAACATGAAAGATATTCTCAGCGAATGCAGCAGTATTCACGTTATCGAAAAAGAGATTCTTACCAAACTGACCACTCATCGCATTCGGGTCAAATTCGGAGGAAGTAGAGCCTATGCCATCGTTCTGACGATGCGTATGCGCATCGGAATAGCGCACACCTGCGGCAAGCTGATGTTCGGTTCCGAACAAACGATACTCCAACAGCCAACGTAATTCAGCTCCCCATGTTTGGTATTGATCCACATCGAGCTTTCGCGTATTGTAGGCATTCGTTTCTGCGTTGATAGTATCGGCAATTTGGATGGCCTTCATGAATCCAACACTCGAGCGATTGGCCAACACGCCAAACACTTTCACATCGAGCATAGAATTTCCGGAGGTACGCAACTTCGCGTATGCCGATGCTACGTTCCACGGAACTTGCAACCAGTTTCTTGATCGAGAACTGCTGCGCCAATCCGCTTCGTACTGCGCATCAACCAAGCCGCCCGGCTGCTGACTCAAGAATTCAGAATGGGTGGCATTGATGCCAAAAAGCAATTTGGAATTGTGCCTGTATTCCACACTGCCATATAGCGAGCGCGAATTGAATGCGCTGTTTTCGCGCAAACCATTGCCGCTTCGTTGTTGGGCAAAAGCGTAATAGCTCCATTTGCCCTTTGTGCCACCCACAGCATTGTATGAGGAGAATAAACCAAAACTACCGGCCGATTGTCGACCCTCGTAGAAGAAAGGCTTCTTGCCATACCCCGATTTCAGAACATAATTGACCATGCCACCGAACTGCGGCCCGAATTGCAGAGATGCAGCGCCGCGCATAAACTCGATGCGCTCGATTGCTTCCATGGGCGGGACATAATAGGCTTCAGGATATCCAAACACATCGGGTGAAATATCATATCCGTTTTGACGCGTGTTGAACTCCCAAGAGCGATTGGGGCTTAACCCGCGGGCCGCGATCCCTATCTGTATTCCGCTGCCATCGCTTTCCCAAATCATTAATCCGGGAATTCGCGCAAAAATTTGTCGCTGATTGACTGAGGCCAAATCAGCTGTGGACTTCGAGAACTCAATTACCTCATTCTTCTTTCCTGCGACCAACACATTTCCGTGGACGTTCGCTAATCGATGAACGGCAGGATATTCACGGCGTATAGAAATTTCAATACCATTCAGCTCGATAGGCGGAATCGTATCCGAATCGACATGCATTGCCACTGCACACAAAGAGCAGATGAGTGACGCTAGCATGATGAGAAGTGATTTCATAGCAACTGTTGAGAGTAGCAAATAGAAAGTATCCGAGTTGATTCAGCCATACCTTAGAAAAGGTATAGCACCTCAAAACTCATTGAATACCGCAAAAAGGGTATAAAAAAAGCGGCCGGGAGTACCGACCGCTTTTGAATATTAAGTTTCACTAATGCTTATACAACACCTTGATCGAGCATGGCATCGGCTACTTTCACGAAACCTGCAATGTTAGCACCTTTCACGTAGTTGATATGGTCGCCATCTGTGCCATACTTCACGCATGCCTCATGAATGCTCTTCATGATGTTGTGCAGGCGCTGGTCGACTTCTTCGCGTGTCCAAGACAAACGAAGCGAATTTTGTGACATTTCCAAACCGGAAGTTGCAACACCACCCGCATTGGAAGCCTTACCGGGAGCGAAGAGTACTTTGCCATGCAAGAAAGCTTCAACCGCTTCAGGTGTGCAAGGCATGTTAGCACCTTCAGCTACTGCCATTGTACCGTTTGCAATTAACGCCTTAGCGTCGTCGCCGTGCAATTCGTTTTGCGTAGCGCAAGGAAGAGCGATGTCGCACTTCACACCCCAAGGTGTTTTGCCTGCCACGTATTCGCACTTGTATTTGTCTGCGTATTCCTTCATGCGACCGCGCTTCACATTCTTGAGATCCATGATGAATGCGAGCTTCTCAGCATCGATACCATCCTGATCGTATACATAGCCATCGCTATCTGAAGCAGTCACCACCTTGGCACCCAATTGAGTTGCCTTTTCAATGGCGTACTGAGCAACGTTACCAGAACCGGAAACGACCACTGTTTTGCCTTTGAAGTCTGTGCCTTTCATACCGAGCATTTCAGCGGCGAAGTAAACGCAGCCGTATCCTGTGGCTTCCGGGCGAATGAGGGAACCTCCCCAATTGCGGCCCTTGCCGGTGAATACACCTGTGAATTCATTGCGCAGACGCTTGTACTGACCGAACATAAAACCAATTTCACGTCCGCCAACGCCGATATCACCTGCAGGTACATCCGTATCTGCGCCGATATGGCGAGAGAGTTCATTCATGAAACTTTGGCAGAAAGCCATTACTTCACGATCACTTTTTCCTTTCGGATCGAAATCAGATCCACCCTTTCCACCACCCATCGGCAGTGTGGTGAGCGAGTTTTTGAAAATCTGTTCGAAGCCCAAAAACTTCAATACAGAGAGATTTACAGTAGGGTGAAAACGCAAGCCACCTTTGTATGGTCCAATGGCAGAGTTAAACTCCACTCGGTATCCACGGTTAACTTGAACCTCGCCTTTATCATCAACCCAAGGCACACGAAACATGATGGTGCGCTCAGGTTCAGCAATGCGCTGAAGCACTTTTGCTGTTTTGTATTTCGGGTTTTCCTCGATGTAAGGAATGACCGTTTCGGCCACTTCGTGCACCGCTTGCAAAAACTCAGGTTCATTAGGGTTCTTGCCTTTAACCTCTGCCATGAAGGCGTCGATTTGTGCTTGATACTTGTTTGCCATTATGCAATATGATTTGTTTTGAATTGAAAAAATCGGGTCGAAATTAGCATAGTTGTACCTTTGAACTACGAAGACGTTGAAAAAGAAGCAATTTCGTAGAATCAACAATCAACATGAAGAAAACACATTATTGGGTAATTAGTTTTATTGCGGGTATAGGAATATCAGTCCTCTCATCCTGCAGAAAAGACAACGATATCACCAATTGGTCGCCCACTCAAGCGCTGCCAGCCGATACAACTGTTAACACTAACAATCCGATTGACACGAATCAAATTATGGCCTATCCGTTCAATTGGGAGGCTGTGTTGATTGGGAATACCAATTTTTTCGGTGATAGCACGTCGTATGTATACACCTTCGACACGCTTGCAGCCATTCACGAGTTCACGTGTCAGGATGCAATGGGAAGACAAATGATTTTGCGCTTAGCCGATTTAAATGAAGGAGAGCATTTTATTACTTTCGACAACACCACAGCTATTATCTTAGTTGACAACGCAAACGTTTACGACACCAACTTCAATCCAAACGGATACATCTATATCAACTCCAACGCAAATGGGCGTATATCGGCCCTTTTTGAGTCAGACTTGAACGACAACAGCGGAACAGGTCAAGACTTAGAGTTGGTAAACGGCATGCTTCAATACGTGCCTTACCAATAACGACTTAGTATTAGAAAGTAAAATCGACGCCCAGTGTAGGCAGCATAGGCAGCTGATCGATTCTTTCTCCGGTTACGCGATCGATGTAGAAAATGTTTGCACGGTTGTAGGCGTTTGTAATACCAGCATTGAGTTCTAGACTCGTTTTCTTGCTGAGCTTAATGGTGCGCTTAACGTTGACATCAAGACGGTGATAGAAGGGCAAACGTCCGCCATTCAATTCAGCATACTGCACACTAAGATATTGACTGTTGTTGGTTACGTAGTCGAGGCTTATACCCTGCGAAACGCTCTGACCATTGTAGAATCCTTGCGTCTGTGTAAATGGCAATCCACTACCTAAGTTCCAACGCATTGAAAGCTCGTAGCTCTTATCCTTTCCGAACAAGTATGTACCTATAAGGTTCAGGTTGTGTCGACGATCAAACACTGGCGAGTAGTATTGAAACCCGTCCCAGCGCTGCACCTTTGCAATAGAGTAAACAATGTTGAGGTAATATGATTTGTCTTCGTATTTCAACACCACGTCTGTTCCGTATGCATTACCGGTTTCAATAACGTAATCGCGCGTGAGTTCTTCAGGCTTGTCGTTGTTTTGTCCGAAATCATTTTCGAAAACCTTGTTTCGGTTGATGTTCGTTTGTTGTCCAAATCGCTTGTAGTAACTCTCTACATTCAGGTTCCAGCGTTCTGAAATATCGAACTCAAATCCGACAACCAAATGCTTGGCAGTTTGCAATACGTTTTTCACTTCTTGGTTGGTGGGTGTTCGGCCAAACGACAAGCCGTCGTTGATGCCGCCAACGAGTTCACCCAATGAAGTCACCGCTTGGCCATCGGCTTGAATAGCAGGGTCACCGGTAAACTCTGTTTGTAAATCCTCCGGACTGGCCAAGAAGCCATAGAACAAGTTCACCACATCGCGGTCGCTGTTGGTGGCCATGAGGTTTTGCGTGTACTTGCCGGTAGCTCCCTTCACGCGGAAGCGCTCGTTCACCTTATACTTCACACCCAGTCGCGGTTCAGGAGAGAACACGCTCAATGTGCCGTAATACTGGAAACGGATGCTTGGCTCCACTACCCAATCACCACGATTGATTTTGTAATCGAAGAAGGTATTGAGCTCAGTAGTGTTTTGGGTAATCTGCACAATCTGCTGGTTATCGAGCAGCGCAAATGTTTTGTAGTCGGTCGAAAAACCTACCACTTCAACACCGTACTTCAATACATCGTTTTTGATACCGTATTTGAAATCGAGGCCGAAGTTGAAACTGTTGATTTTGCTGATACGGTCGGGGTTGTTTTCCTCGCTCATCACAATTTCATACTCGCTGCGAGCGAAGTTACCGCTGATGAGAACAGCAGAGCTCGAGGGCACAACCACGAAGTTGCCGCCGCCACCTGTGTTTTTCCAATTAAGCGACGCGAGGTTTTTGTAGCTGGTCACACCGTCGTTGAAGTTAAATCCGAATGCGTTGAACTTGGAACCATTCGAACCGCTGAACGACATCTTTCCATAGATATCGGTGTAGTTGAAAGGCAAGCCGTTTCCATCGTTTACATATGGATAGAGGAGCTTGGAGCTGCGATCGAGGTAGGAATTTTTTGCAGAAAGCACATACGAGATACCGCTGCCATTTTCACGCAACTTCTTGAGCGGACCTTCAATTTGGACCTTGGCACCAAAAGGATTCAACCCAACATGTCCGGCAACTTCACGCTTGTTACCATCGCGCGTTGTAATGTCCATTATAGAGGAAATACGTCCGCCGAACTGAGCGCTGTAACCACCGGTGTACACATCAGCATTGGCAATGATATCTGTATCGAAAACAGAAAACAAACCAATGGAGTGGAAAGCATTGTACACAATCATACCATCGAGCAACACCTTATTTTGAACAGGCGAACCACCGCGCACGTAGATTTGACCGCCTTGGTCACCGGTGCTGATGAAGCCGGGAAGTGTGGTGAGGGCTTGTGCCAAGTCGGGAGCACCGCCAACGCTTGGTATGCGCTTGATGTCTTTCGTGCGCATCGATTCTACAGAGATGTTGACGTTGTTTTTCTGAGCACTGCCACGGTCGCTGATTTCTACTTCGCTCATTATAACATCATCCTTTTCAAGGAAGTAGTTGCGCGCAATCACTTTAGCACCTGCAATGTCAATTACATCGCGTACTTCTTTAAACCCGAACTGATTGATGACCAGTGTATAATTACCATCTGGAATTTTGGTAAGTGTATAGAATCCGTTTTCGTCGGTTTGCGTGCCGAAGGCAGTGCCATCCAACCCCACAAGAATGAAGATTACTGGCTGACCGGATTCCTGGTCCTTTACAAAACCACGTATGGTGCCCTGTTGGGCCGTTGCAACCGCAGCCGATAAAACAAACGTCAGGAAAGCGACAGCACGAGAAAAGGAAAGTGTCTTCATACGTTGAAAATGAGTACGCGAAAGTACGTAAGACTACACTTCAACTGCAAAACCCCCTATCGGCATTACCTTCGTTAGGATGATTAGCACGCCCATACCTTATTCCGACGAGCTTACCGCCGAAAGTCGGTCAGATTTTCTGCGAAAATTGGCCGATCAATTGGGCAAAGACCTCTATCCTGCGGAATGGGGGGAGCTTTCAAGCACACCCACCCCGCACGACATTCTAACCCAACTGCGCCAATCGGTGGCAGCGCTCATTTCGGAGCACAACTCCAGTTTGGGCCAAGTGCTCTATCGCATCGATCTTCCCGAAGGAAAAATACGCGCTCTTATGGCCGCCAGCGCCGCCGAAGAACGAGTAGATGTATTAGCACTGCAAATTCTGGA
This sequence comes from Chryseobacterium gleum, assembly GCA_945862415.1. Classification (GTDB taxonomy): domain Bacteria; phylum Bacteroidota; class Bacteroidia; order Flavobacteriales_D; family Sanyastnellaceae; genus JAIBBG01. The sequence continues at coordinate 15,010 of CAMAYP010000010.1, forward strand.
ACGAGAAGCCAAGAAAGTGTGGACGCGCATGCATTACAGCGAATCCTAGTCGTGAATAAGCCACGGCGTAAAAAAAATGAATTATTCGGCGGTGAGCGCTACCTTCGCAGACCAATTCAATTTCTAAGTCAGAATGGACCATCATTCATACCTTGCTAATAGCGACATCAATGCAATCGAATCGCTCTATCAACAATACAAAAGCAACCCACAATCGGTAGATAGCTCATGGCAGCGCTTTTTCGAAGGATTCGAATTTCAGCGTGCCGAGTTTGCTCCGCTTCCAGGAGGAGAGGGTTTGGGAGGAGCAGTAAGCTCTGAGGTGATCAAGGAATTTAAGGTTATCAATCTCATCAACGGATACCGACAACGCGGGCATTTGTTTACCGAAACCAATCCGGTAAGAGAGCGCCGCAAGCACCAGCCAACGCTGGCGCTCGAAAACTTCGGACTAAGTGACCAGGATTTGGATACGGTGTTTCAGGCCGGAAATGAAGTGGGTTTGGGCCCCGCAAAACTGCGCGACATCTTAACGCACCTCATCAATTGTTACTGCAAGCACATTGGTATCGAATACATGTATATGCGCAACCCCGAGCGCTTCGAGTGGTTGCGTACACGCATTGAAGCCGTTAAAAAGCAATCCTTTTCGGCTGACGAGAAAAAACAATTTCTGGACATGGCCAGCAAAGCCTCTCTGTTCGAACAATACATACACCGCAAGTTTGTAGGCGCAAAGCGCTTCAGTGTTGAAGGTTGTGAAGCCATGGTACCGGCAATGGACTACCTGGTGCGCTTGGGCGGCGACATGGGAGTGAAAGAATTTGTGATTGGCATGGCCCACCGCGGCCGCCTCAATGTGCTTACCAACATCATGGGTAAACCACAAGAGCAAGTATTTGCCGAATTCGATGGACTTGAGTTTGAAGATTCAGACAACTTTGACGGCGACGTAAAATATCACTACGGCTATTCAAACGACGTTACCACAGCAGGAGGCAATCAAGTGCATTTGACGCTTTGCCCCAACCCTTCGCACCTCGAAGCCGTTAACCCTGTTGTTGAAGGACTTTCACGCGCGAAGATTGACAACTACCTGCAGAGTGAAGACAAGATTGTACCAGTGCTCGTGCATGGCGACGCAGCTATAGCCGGCCAGGGCATCATGTACGAAATTGTACAAATGGCATTGCTCGATGGCTACCGCACGGGCGGAACTGTGCACATCGTGACCAACAATCAGGTTGGGTTTACCACCAACTATCTTGATGCTCGCTCATCAACCTATTGCACCGATGTAGCAAAAACGACGCTGTGTCCTGTTTTCCACGTAAATGCCGATGATGTAGAAGCGGTCATTGAGACCATGAAGATTGCGTTGGAATACCGAATGACGTTTCATACCGATGTATTCGTCGACCTGTTGGGGTACCGCAAATACGGTCATAACGAAGGCGATGAACCGAAGTTTACGCAACCATCGCTTTACAAACTTATCGCATCGCATCCTTCATTGCGAGAGATTTACATGAACCAGCTCATGGCAGAAGGGACTATCGACCAGGCCTATGCCGATGGCTTAAAGACCGGTTTCGAAGCCATGCTCGACACCAAGCTGGAAATTGCAAAAGGCATGAAGATGGCGCATGTGAAGCACTTCATGGAAGAAACCTGGAAGGGTTACACCAAAGCAACAGCAGAAGACATCAGCACTCCGGTCAAAACACAATTCGACGAGAAGAAACTGAAGTCTATTGCCACCTCCATTAGCACATTGCCAGCCGGTGAAAAATACATTGCCAAGACCGCAAAGGTGTTTGCCGATCGCTTGAAGATGATCGAAGACAACAAGTTCGATTGGGCGATGGGCGAATTACTTGCGTATGGCACTTTGCTCGAGGAAGGCCATCCGGTGCGCGTGAGCGGACAAGATGTGGAGCGAGGCACATTCTCGCATCGCCATGCTGTTGTAAAGACAGATGAAGATCAAGAAAAAGAGATCATTACCCTGAATTTGATAAGCTCCAAGCAAGCAAAGTTCACCGTTTACAATTCACTCTTGAGTGAATACGGCGTGCTTGGTTTTGACTATGGATATGCATTTGCCACGCCACATGGTCTCACCATTTGGGAAGCACAGTTTGGTGATTTCAACAACGGAGCGCAAATTATCATTGACCAGTTTCTTTCAGCAGCTGAAGACAAGTGGCGCACCATGAATAGCATTACACTGTTCCTGCCCCATGGATATGAAGGACAGGGAAGTGAACATAGCTCTGCGCGCATGGAGCGATTCCTCCAGCTTTGCGCCGAACTCAATATGTTGGTGTGTAACCCAACAACACCGGCAAATCATTACCATTTGTTGCGACGTCAGATTCATGCTACGTATCGTAAACCACTTGTAGTATTTACACCGAAGAAATTATTGCGCTACCCGAAAGCGGTTTCGACATTGCAAGAAATGTCGAAAGGCAACTTCCAGGAAATCATCAACGACATTTCAGTAAAAGCAAAAGATGTGGATACTGTGGTACTCTGTTCAGGAAAGGTTTATTACGACATCATAGAGCAAAAGGAAAAGCGTCAAACTGGTTCCGATATGGCGGTGGTTCGTTTGGAACAACTTTATCCGCTTCCTGAAGCACAACTGCGCAGCATTATCGCTGAATACGGCAAAACCAAGCGCATTATATGGGCGCAGGAAGAACCGGAAAACATGGGAGCCTGGACTTACATGCTGCGATCATTGCGTGATTTGAATCTGGAGGTTATAGCACCTGCTGCATCTGCATCACCGGCTGCAGGTTCGCCGAAAGTTCATGAAAAGCGCATGATAGCCATGATGGATCGTTTGTTCAGCTACTCAGCGGTTAAAGCCTAAGAGCTGAGATTTCTTTAGCGAATCCGTTGTAATTCTTCTCCGCATTGAAGAGCTCATCGTATCGAACTCGCGCGTTTGTGCGCATCGTTGCCATTTGCTCCGAATTCGTCATAAAAAGCATCAACGCTTCATCGATCTGTTCGTTTGTGAATTGAACAGGGAGCGTCACACCGTTGTAGCCATGGGTCACTATTTCCGGCACCCCATACACGGCAGTAGCAACAACGGGTATGCCATGAGAAATGGCCTCCATGATGGAAACAGGAAGACCTTCCACGATGCTTAAGTTCACGAAACAATGCACAGGCGCGTTAGCATAGAATGCTCGCACATCGTAATTTGAGGTTTGTCCGCGGCATTCAAAGACTACGCGATCGGAGGTAATGGATCTCACCGCCTGCTCGCGCAGCGGACCGTCTCCAAAGTGAATCCAGCGAGCAGGTTTATTCAAACGCGACAATGCTTCGCCCAACAAATGAATGCGCTTGTTGTCGTCGATACCCGAGCAAGTCACAAGGGTGAACATCTCATTGCCGAGTGTTGGCCCAAGACCGCCATCAAGCACGCCCAGGTAGCGGGTTGTCATGCGATTGGGCTGCACTCCCCTATCCTTCATATGCGTCAGGCCATGGTTTGAAATGGGATAGATCATGGAGGCGCTTTGTTCTTTCAAACATCGGAATGGTGGCACCGAATGCTCATCGCGGAGTAAGCCCCAATCTTCGTGATACAAGTCCACGGAATGCGCTCGTGTGATGAACCCATTGATACTTCCTCTCTTCTTCAGTATTGCTAAACAAAGCGCCGAAGCACTCATCCAGTAGGAGTAGTACAACACGTCGTTGACGGCAATTCCCTGTTTACGCTGCCAAGCCATGAGCATTTCACCCAGTGCATACTGCGTCGCATAGATGGAGTAAAAACGTCGCCAGGATTTTAGCTGATACCATTTTCGCTTAGTGCACAGCCATTCGCTTATGAATGCACCCAGAAATGAAAGGACCACTTTATGTCGGGAAGCCGGAACGAATTGCTGGTTCAAATCGATCACCTCCACGCCCTTGGGCAACTCGAAGCGAATGACATCCTTTTTCTGGTAATGATCGTGCGGGTAAATGAAGACCTTATCAAACTGATGCGCCAACGCCGCAAGTTCATGCGCAACGTATTGCTCGCGCCATTGATACGGAAACTGCTTCGTCAGAATAACCAAGTACTTCATGAGATTGCACGAAAATAAGAATAAACACACCTGCATTCCGCGTAGAATCTCTTGCATCAAATCGTGTGAAAATCCCACTGAAAAAACCCCGTTCACATGGTGCATTTTCATGAATTCTAATGCAGATTTGCGGTGGCTTTTTGAGTGCACTTTTTTTCGAAGCCGCAAACTTGATTTGACATGTCTAAAATTGAAGTGAAAGTTCCCTCTCCGGGCGAGAGCATCAGCGAAGTAATTATTGCCAACTGGTTGGTGAAAGACGGCGACTATGTAGAGAACGGCCAAGTAATGGCTGAAATTGACAGCGACAAAGCAACACTCGAATTAGCTGCTGAGGCGAGTGGAACCATCAAGATAATAGCACAAGCGGGCGACACGGTAGCGGTAGGCGGAGTAGCCTGCACCATCGACACGTCAGCTGCAAAACCTGCCGGCGCTCCTTCAGCTCCGGTGAAAAAAGAAGAACCCAAAGCAGCGGCAGCAGCGCCTGCGGCTAAAGCGGCTGAGAAAGCTCCGGCTGCTTCATACGCCAGCGGCACACCATCGCCGGCAGCGGCAAAACTGATGGCCGAGCAAGGCGTAACAGCCTCGCAAGTAGCAGGCAGCGGCCCGGGCGGACGCATCACCAAAGGCGATGTACTTGCAGCCATGGCAGCCGGTTTCGACACATCCACTGTTGCGCGTCACAGCGGAGCGCGTACCGAACGCCGCGAGAAAATGACCAACCTGCGCAAGAAAATTTCTGAGCGACTGGTAAGCGTGAAAAACAACACGGCCATGCTCACCACCTTCAACGAGGTGAACATGAAACCCATCATGGACTTGCGCGCCAAATACAAAGACGTATTCAAGGAGAAGCACGGTGTGGGCCTCGGCTTCATGTCGTTCTTTACCAAAGCATGCGCAGAAGCACTCTTCGCCTACCCGGCAGTGAATGCGCGCATCGAAAACGGAGAGATCGTTTACCACGACTATACAGACATCGGCATTGCAGTATCCTCACCGAAAGGTTTGATGGTGCCTATAGTTCGCAATACGGAGATGATGGGCCTCGCCGACATTGAACGCAGCATTGGCGAACTCGCTAAGAAGGTTCGCGACGGAAAAATCACTGTCGACGAAATGCAGGGCGGAACATTCACCATTACCAACGGAGGTGTTTTCGGGTCGATGCTTTCAACACCCATTATCAATCCTCCGCAAAGTGCGATCCTCGGCATGCACAACATCGTGGAGCGTCCGATAGCAGAAAATGGTCAGGTAGTTATTCGTCCAATCATGTACGTTGCGCTTTCCTACGACCATCGCATCATCGACGGACGTGAGAGCGTTAGCTTCCTGGTGAAAGTGAAAGACATGCTGGAAAATCCGGAGCGCATGCTATTCGGCGGTAAGAGTGCCGAAGAAGTGTTGCTTGGGTTGTAATCAGCGTGTGAACATCTGCTCGAGCACCTTGCCGAGTTGATACACATCTTCGAACGAATTATAGAGCGGCACAGGCGCCAAGCGAATGACATTGGGTTCACGCCAGTCAACGACGACACCTTGCTCGTATAGCTGCCCTACCAATTTACGATCGTATCCCTCCACAATTACCGACAATTGACATCCGCGCTGTGCGGGGTCTCCGGGTGTTATACGCGTCAATTTTTGTCCGGTCGCTTGCATTACTTCGTTCAATACAAAATCGAGATACGCTGTCAATTGAAGCGACTTTTCGCGCAAGGCGCCCATACCAACTTCCGAAAATATTGACAACGAAACCTCGTGGGCAATCATATTGAAAACCGGCGCATTGCTCATTGACCACGACTCAGCAGTTGGTATTGGATCGAAGTCAGGACCCATTTGAAAACGTGTTTCCTTGTTGTGTCCCCACCAGCCCGCAAGGCGAAACAATTCGCGGTTGGTTGCATGTCGCTCGTGCACATAGACGCCGCCTACGCTGCCCGGACCACTGTTGAGGTATTTGTAGGTGCACCAGCAAGCAAAGTCTACATTCCAGTCGTGTAGTGCCAACGGCGCATTGCCGGCGGCATGTGCCAGATCAAATCCGCACATGGCACCTACCTCATGCGCAACCGCTGTTATTTCCTTCATGTCAAACAACTGACCCGTGAAGTAATTGACGCCTCCAAAACACACCAGCGCAAGTTCATCGCCCAAATCGTGAATGGTTCTCACGATGTCTTCCTTGCGCAATGTCCATTCACCCTCGCGTGGGAGTAGTTCCACCAGAACATCTTCCGGCTCCAATCCGTGCAGGCGAGCTTGCGAGGCGAAAGCATATTGATCAGAAGGAAAAGGCTTTGCTTCAAACAAAATTTTTCGGCGCTTTCCCTCGGGTTTATAAAACGATACGAGCAACAAATTCAAGTTCACCGTGAGCTGGTTCATCATGACCACTTCGTGCTCCTTTGCACCCACCAATTTAGCAGCACCGGCAGCAAAACGTTCATGATAGCTATACCAAGGTTTGCGTGCGAGAAAATGCCCTTCCACACCAAACGCAGCCCAATCGTCGCATTCAGCAATAAAAGCCTCCTTCACACCCTTTGGCTGAAGGCCCAATGAATTGCCTGTGAAATACAACACATTGCTTCCGTTGTGTTGCGGAAAAAAGAAACGTTCACGGTAGCCCGACAACTTATCGGAGCTATCGAGCGATTGGGCAAAAGCTAAATCGTATTGAAAATTCATGACAGTGTGTTTGAGTTGGCGAAGGTATCTTGCGCCGAGCATTTTAGCCTTGCAAAACAACACTATTCCAAGTGCAGCAAAAAATTTCAATCTCGAAAAAATGAATACATCCCGTTCCGCCGAATTATTTGAAAAAGCCAAAACCTTTTTTCCGGGCGGTGTAAACTCGCCTGTGCGCGCGTTTCGCTCAGTAGGTGGCACTCCCCTGTTTTTTGCCAAAGGTCAGGGGTCGCACGTTTGGGATGAAGACTGCAATGAATTCATTGACTACTGCTGCTCGTGGGGGCCGCTCATTCTAGGACATGCGCACCCATCGGTTGTAAAAGCCGTGCAGGAAACCGTGGCCAATGGCAGCAGTTTCGGTGCACCTACACGATTGGAAAATGACTTGGCCGAGCTCATCCTCAAGAACCACTCTTACTTCGAAAAGATTCGTTTTGTGAGCAGCGGCACAGAAGCAGCCATGAGTGCTATACGCCTGGCACGCGGCTACACGGGACGCGACAAGATAATCAAGTTTGAAGGCTGTTACCACGGGCACGTCGACAGTCTTTTGGTGAAGGCCGGAAGCGGACTTGCAACATTGGGCACATCGAGCTCAGCAGGCATTCCGGAAGCTTATGCGAAAGAAACCATTGTGCTGCCGCTCAACGACACTGCAGCATTGGACAAAGCAGTATCCGACTATCGCGGACAGATTGCCGTAGTGGCCATTGAGCCAATTCCGGCCAACAACGGACTGCTGTTGCAAGAAGGCGATTTTCTGCGCTACCTGCGCGAGGTGTGCACCCGCGAAGGAATCATCCTGCTATTCGACGAAGTGATCAGTGGATTCCGTGTAGGGTTCGAAGGTGCTTCGGGCTACTACGGTATTCAACCCGATGTCTTGGCTTTTGGTAAAATCATCGGAGGTGGTTTGCCCGTGGGCGCTTACGCATCACGTGCAGAAGTGATGAGCCATGTTGCTCCGGAAGGCCCCGTATATCAAGCCGGGACACTGAGCGGCAATCCGGTGGCAATGGCTGCAGGTATTGCTCAACTGACCGAATGCTTGCGCCCGGGTTTCTATGAAGAGTTGAAAGAAAAAACGGATTACCTCGTGAACAATGTGCTGAGCTACGCGCGCAGCAAGCAATACAAGTTCAACATGTTCAGCATGGGCAGTATTTTCTGGGTGACCTTTTCTGATCAAAAAGCCATTCGCCGCAGCGATGAAATTGACAGCGAAGAGATGCAGAAGTTTGCTCCGTTCCACCGATCACTGCTCGAACAAGGCATTTATCTCGGGCCGAGTGGATATGAAGTTGGATTTGTATCGGCAGCGCACACTACAGAAGATATCGACCGCACCATTGCAGCCATGCAGCATGCGCTCGATGTGGTGTTGGGCAAAGATTAAAAAGGAAATCGGAGTGCAATCATCGCGTCTATGAGCCACGACTTTGTTGCCGTGCGCTTTCCTCCCGGCATGATAAGCAGCAGCAGAAGCGAGGCCAACATTGATAACCAAACAGACATACCTGCTTCGCACGTTGCAGCGCTCACACCCATTGCTGCGCAAACGAGCAAAACTGAAACAATACGCAGCGTCTTCTTCCCCAACCACGCAAGTGTAGCATCGGGAGTGGATTCTACGAATAGGTCTTCGCTCATCGAAAGTGCGGTAATCCACATAAAGGACGCAACCAGATTGGGCAGTTGCGATTGAAAGTCAACACCCGCTTGTTGCATCGGCCAAAGCACGCACAACACCATCCAGCAAGCGCCAATGACCATGTTGTTGAGCAACGGTATGTTGCGCAATTCAACAGCAAATTTTCTTACGCTTGAGGGCAACCAATGTGAGCGGTACAAGAGAACAGGCAGTGCGCACAACGCAGGAATCAGCATAGTTTCCATTCCCTGAAAAGTTATACAAGCACCGGTTAGAGCAATTAGAGCAGGGCCTCGATGCTTGCGAATACCATCATCGGTTAAAAACAAATAGGCAATCCACGTAAAGAAAAACACTTGCGCAACGATCGTCCAGCGCACCCAGACGCCGCAACGCACAAACGACTCAACACTCCAGGCTGCGGCTGCTATAGCCACCCACATGCGCGAATCGACCAACCACCGTATGATCATCATTTATTCAGAAAGAGAAGCCAAAAAGCAACACCCGCAGCCGACCCTAGAAAGGCACCTTCCATCGCTCGTGAAAGCTTTCGCGTGCGTGCTGGAGGTTCGTAGCCATCGGCATAGATATCGTTGTACTTATACTCGGGATGACTCATGGTCTTTTCCCGAATCTTGATTTTAGGCATGAGCTGAATCAACGTATATAAAATAGGAGGACCCACAGCTGTTATGTAACCATCGCCTCCCCACACAGAGACACCAGCACAAAGAGCGAATCCAACGGCGAAGGTGGGCCATGCTTCAAAATTTTGGCGTGCGTCGTTCTCGCCCGCGAGGTAATAGCGCATTTCATCGACTGAATAAATATTGCCCAGCATTTCGTCTTGCAGGTAATAAACATCCTCGCCACTTCCACCCATACTCACACTGAAAACATCGTTCTTGTGAATTTCTCTTTGCACAATTTTACCACTTCGCTTTGTCATCTGCAGAAGAAGCACTGTGCCGGTATCAGCCAAAATAGTGCACTCCATTTCACGCCCATTCATCAATAGAACTGAATCTTGCGCGCTCATTCCAAGAGCCATAACACACGACATAAAAGCTATTACAACGCGTATAATCATGAACAAATATAATCGCACTAACCTCAGGCCGGAATTGCCAGTGCGCCCACGGACAATTGCACTCCGTTTATTTTGAGCAGTGCCGTTGCACAGGCTTCAATGGTAGCACCCGTAGTAATTACATCATCGATAAGGAGTATTCGTTTGTTTTCAAACTTCTCGGGTTCGCGCACCCAGAAAATATCCTTCACGTTCGACCACCGCGAAATTCGTCCGCGTCGCGTTTGAGTGGCACTGAAATGAGTGCGTGTCAGGTTGTTCAATGAAATCTCGGCGCCCAGGGTTTCGGCCATTCCCCGAGCAATACAATCGCATTGGTTGTAACCGCGCACATGCAGTTTCTTGGGGTGAAGCGGCACAGGCACAATTACATCAATGCCCTTCATGCGTTCCGATTCGAGCAACTCATGCGCAAACAAAGCACCCAGGCGCTCACCAACTTCTTGGTCGCCGTGATACTTCAAACGGTGAATGAGTCGATGCGAAATACCGTTACGCGGCATGCTTAGAAATGCGGTTGCCGCTTCCACATCGATTCTTCCCCAAAACAACTTCTCCACTGCGTTGTCGCGTTCATCGTGCAGTTGAAGCCGAGGCAAATGAGTTAAACAATGCATACAAACCGCCTTCTCGTAATGCATCAAATTACGGTTGCAGGAAGAACAATACTTGGGGAAAAAAAGGGCGCCTAAATCTGTTGCGTAGCTCATAGAAACTGGATTTTTTCACAATGATCCAGTGCTATTCAAAACGAGACTATGCCAATTTGGAATACCGCATGCCCATATTAAAAACTGAGACTATAATCCTCAACCGACCTGATCCCGCTGCATGCGGAGTTTATCTACTATGGATGCCACCGCAGGACACACCATAGTATTCTTATAGGTAAGATCCATAATCTGATGCATGTTTTTTCGGTCGGTATGCGGGTATTCACGGCAGGCCTTCGGACGCACATCGTATATACTGCAATAATTATCGGAACCCAAAAACGCGCAGGGAGATACGTTCAACACCCAATCGTTATCTTCATCAATGTGAAGATACTTTTCCGTGAAGTGCGACGGCTTCATGCCCAGGTGCTTTGCAATTCTGTCTATATCGACATCACGAAAAATTGGAGAGGTTGTTTTACAACAATTCGCGCATTGCAGGCAATCAATACGTTTGAATGCTTCCTCGTGCAGTGGATGAAACGATTGATCGACATCTTTTCTGCGTGTGAGATTCTGTAAAAATTTCTTATTCTCCTTCTTGAATTGGATCGCCTTGTTTAGCGGTTTAAGAAGATTAGCGGGGAGTGGTTCGTTCATCAGTGCGGATCGCTAAAAGCAGGGTTATTGATAAAGGAAGTATCGGTAAGTGTTTTCAGAAAAGCAATTAACGCTAGTTCATCCACATCGTCGAGAAACAATCCGCCACCTGCTGCTTCCATGAATGGGTCAATCGTGGTACTTACTTGTCCGCCGGTATTGTAGTGCCCTAGCACCTCGCTCAGCGTTGCAAATCTTCCATCGTGCATGTAGGGTGCTGTCAACTCAATATTACGCAGCGAAGGCGTTTTGAACTTGCCGCTATCGAGCGGATTGCCCGTGATGGCTGCCAAGCCGGCATCGGCAGAAAACTCGGCGTTCAGTCCGTTATTGTGCATGAGGTAGTCGCCCATTTGCATACCCGCCGGACCATGACAATGGAAGCAGTCCGCACCGCCCCACGGTTGACCTGTATTCGGATTGATGCCGCCCTCGGTCAAAAACAAATTGAAGCCGGTTTCTTCCAGTTGTGTGAATGTGTATGTCCCTGCGCGCTCCTTGTCAAATTTCGAATCGGCGCTAATCATCGTACGGAGAAAAGAAGACATTGCCTTCGCTGCTCGATCTTGTGTTATTTCAGGAGTGCCAAATGCGGCCTGAAACATAGGCGGATACATTGGGTCGGCACTCAACGTGGCTATCGCGTTTTCCCATGTGTTGTTCATCTCAATAGGATTGGTTATGGGTTCAATCACTTGTTGCTCGAGCGTTTGCGCTCTTCCATCCCAGAAGTAATTGTAGGCCCATCCCAAATTGACCAGTGCCATCGACTGTCGGTTGCCAACCGCTCCCGTGATACCCGTGCTGAATTGATTGGGATCTGAAAAACCATGCACCGGCAAGTGGCAAGAGCCGCAACTCTGCGTTCCGTTTGCGCTCAGGTCCTTCTCCCAAAAAAGATAGCGACCGAGCGCAATTCCTTCCACTGTCAATGGATTATCTGCCGGAATATCCATTGGGGGAAAAAGGGGCGGTATTACCAAATTATACGGAGTAGCTGAAAAGGGAGGCTGCACAGGTATTTCAGGCTCGTAGGGTTGGCACGAAACCAGTGCCGCAATCGCAAGCAGAAAACTATAGAAGCCTATTCTCATCATCTCATCAAAGGTAACAAGTCTTCATTCTGAACAAAATTCCAATCGGTAAGCGTAGTTAAAAAGGCCAATAAATCGGTCTGCTGCGCGGAGGTTAGTCCGAGTGGATGTATGCGTGCATCCTTGTTTCGGTGCTCATTTCCACCGGCATTGTAGAAAGCAATTACTTCATCGAGCGATGCCATACTTCCATCATGCATATAGGGCGCTGTGAGTTGAATGCTCCGAAGCGTAGGTGTCTTGAATCGACCAACATCTTCATCACGATGTGTGGCGCGTGCTTTTCCATCATCGGTATACACCTCTTCCAAGCCTATGTTGTGATAGTCCATGTCGGTAAAGAAGACTCCGCTATGGCATTCGCTGCAATGCGTTTCGGCTGAAAAAAAGAGTTCCTTACCGCGCTGTTCCTTTTCATTCATCTGATCCTTTTTTCCTTGGAGATATCGATCGTAGCGCCCGTCACCCGACATGAACGTACGCTGAAAGCATGCGAGTGCTCTTGTCAATACGAACGCATCGATACTGTCGCGGCCATATGCTGCGCGCGCCAATTCTTTCAAGTAAGCATCACCATTGAGACGAGCTAATATGGGCATAATGCTCGAGCTCATTTCGGTACTGTCGTGCAAGGGGGCAAGCGCTTGTGTCTCCAACGTGGGCACACCGCCCTCCATCATGAGTCGCTTCATCCATGCGAGGTTTACGAGCGTTGGTGCATTACGCTTGCCTGCTATACCATGCAACCCTGTGCTGGTTGTGCGACCATCGGTAAATGCAGCACTCAGCACATGGCATGAACCACAATTAAGCGTTTCATTATCCGAGAGGCGGTTATCATAAAAAAGAATTCTTCCAAGTTCGACCCGCAACTTTGTAGGAGTATTGTCTGCAGGATATTCAAATGAAGGAAAACCGGCCGGTAAGCGAACGAGTAGTTCACTATCGATCAAACGAGGCTGCTGACCATCGCGGCATGCAATGAACACAAACATCATCGCAAGCCACAACCACCTCATGGCTCCAATGTCAGAGCCGCCACGTAGTTGTCCATAAAATTGTTGGTGAGATCGGGGTTGGTTCCACCGTGCGTAATCGCGTCGACTGCAATGTTTACATCGTTGCCTTGTTCAGGCGAAAAAATACGATCCACATTTACATGCACTGCAAACACGTGGTCGGTTCCATCGATGCTGACGTTGAACGACGGAGAAGTATACGTGCGGTAACTGAAATCGTCGCCGGCATGAATTGCAATGGGCGACAAGAGCTCGACGCCTTCCGTGCCAGTAGTATCGGCCTTGCCTTCAAACTTTGCGAAGATGTAACCTGTATTCCACACCCAAAACATTCCCTGGGAACCCGCCACACTCAGTGGGCTGGAGCTCGCATATTGAGCGGGGTCTTCGTCTTTGTTGTAGTCGCGATCTACGCCCACACCAAATTTAATGGCGGTGTATTTCCCCGCAGGGACCTCGACTGTTATGCTGTTCGTGCCTGAGAAATCAAGTAGCATGAAATCCTTCACCAGCACTTCGCTTCCGTCTTCAGCAACCAACTTCAAGAACGAGATGTAGTTCATGAACTTATCGGAGCGAATGCGATTTCCGAAATCATCCATGTACACTTGTTGCATTTGAAAAGGAGCTCCATCCCAGCGGGCGTCGAAACGCACCGTTGCATATGACTTCCCAGGAACCGGGGTCGGCACATCATCCTTACACGATTGCGCAAACAGCACAACGAAAAGAAATCCAATAAAACTCCACATACGATTCATGATACTCTCTATTTCAATGTACTACAAATTTAACCGACAGAAACCCGAAACAACCTTGAAAAAAACGAAAAATGATAGATATTAGTAGCTTTAGTGAACCACATCTCTATGCCATCTACCAACAGATTTACCATTATCAAAGCGAGCGCAGGCAGCGGCAAAACGTTTCAGCTTGTATTGCACTACCTCAGCTATGCGCTGCGCATCGACAATCCGGGATACTACAAGCACATTCTGGCCATTACTTTTACGACCGCAGCTGCAGCAGAAATGAAGCACCGCGTGCTTTCGAATCTTCGGGCAATTGCCGATGGTAGCGACAAATCGGCCATGTCGGAGAAGCTGCAGGAAATGCTTTCCGTTTCACCCGAAACCTTGCGCACGCGTGCATCTGCGGCATACACGCACATGCTGCATCATTACAGCCATTTGAGCATTCTCACCATCGACAGTTTCACGCACCGACTCGTTCGTTCGTTTGCGAAAGACTTGCAGCTCAACAACGACTTCAACATCGAATTGCAACCTCAAAACCTGCAAGAGAAAGCAGTAGACCGCATGTTGGAGTTCATTGGTCAAGATGAACTTCTGACACGTTACCTGCACCGATACAGCAGCGGTTTATTGGAAGATGGAAAAATGTGGAACCCGCGCGAGGCACTCATCAAGATGGCCAAAGAGATATTCACCGAAGATGGACAGGCCCCGCTTCAAAAATTAGAAGCCGTTGATCTCACCGCCATTCAGCACGAGCATCAAACCCTGCGTCACAAAATAAAAGAGCACGAAAAGAAAACACAGGAATCAGCGCAGGCGTTGTATGAGTTGCTGAATCAAGCGGGAATCACGAAAGAAGATATTCCAGGTAAATCACACGGCTACCTCAGTGGACTGAAGAAGTATAGCGAGAAAGGGAAATTGCCTGAGACTTCAAAAGGGCTGGAAAAGTTTCTCAAGGAAAGAACGTGGCTTAATGACAAAGCAAAAGCCGATGTCCGCTCACGCTTTGCAGCAATTGAAAGTCGCGCCAATGAAATCATGGATGAATTTTCAGATCTCATTTCAGAAGCCACACTTAAGCGCATATCCCTCATCCGGAAGATCACAGAAAACATGTACACCCTGGGGCTTATTGACCGCATGAACGAATACGCTGCGGAAATAAGAACCGAGGAAAACACAGTGCTGCTGTCCGACTTTCATCGCATGATCAACGCCATCATTCGCGGCAATGATGCGCCGTTTATCTTCGAACGTATTGGTGCGCGCTACAGGCATATTCTGGTCGACGAATTTCAAGACACTTCCAAGATGCAGTGGATGAATCTCGTGCCGCTCATTCAAAACTGCCTTTCGGAGGGCCATGAAAACCTCGTAGTAGGCGATGCCAAGCAGAGTATCTATCGCTGGCGATCGGGATATGTTGAGCAGTTCATTTCGCTTCCGGAATTACCGAAGGAATTCGCAATGCCACTCGCCGAAAAAACATTCAAGGAGAACATACAACTCATACCGCTGCAAACGAATTACCGAAGCAGCCAATCGGTTATCGACTTCAATAACGCGCTCTTTCCGCCGCTGGCATCGAAGTTGCCCGAATACAGGGCGGTATACGATGAAGTTCATCAAGAAAAAAATAGCGCCGCAACCGGATTTGTTCGCTTAGCAGGCAATCACCTGCTGACAAATGACAACGGTGAAAAGGAGAGCTTCATCGAAACCGAACTCATCAAAGCCATTCGCGAATGCGAAGCGTCGGGGTTTGCTCCGGGCGACATAACGATACTAGTGCGTTCGCACAAGCAAGGCACGAGATGCACGGAAATACTGAAGGAGCACGACATCAAATACACAACTGCTGAAAGTGCGTTGCTGATGCACTCTGTAACTGTTCGCATTGTGATGGGCTACTTTGAATTCAGCTTGTTTCCGCAGCGCCGATTCGCCGCCTTCGATACCGTGCAAAGTCTGGCAACAATTAACGCGAACGTATCACTTGCCGATTTCATTTCAGAGCAACTCAACTTCAAAGAATACCGCACCATTGATCTCAACGGATTTCTTTCAAAAACCTTTGGTGATCTTTCAGGCGTGATGGTTGGCGAAAATGTTTTTCACAAAGCGATCTCACTCATGCGTGCGTTGCAACTGCCCATCGACAATGGCGTTGAGTATTTGCTCGAACTCATCAAGCAGCATTGCATCGGAAAAAACAATGATCTGCATCGATTCATTGAGTGGTGGAAAGAGCACCGCCATAAACTCAGTGCGGCAGCTGTAAACAACCCGGATGCCGTTCAGATTATGACCATCCACAAATCGAAAGGACTCGAATTTCCGGTGGTGATTTTCCCTCACTTTACGGAGACAGCTAAATCATCACCGCTTTGGATTGACGTTCCGAAAGACATCTGTGAGCTGCCTGCAGCCTACATCACCGTTGAAGCGAATAAAGAGAAAGAAGACTTCGATAATGAAGGCGAAGACGATCTCACTGCAGAGATTTCACTCGAGAAAAAACGACGTTACCTCGACGACATCAACAATCTCTATGTAGCCTGCACGCGTGCTAAAAGTCGCATGTACTTCCTGCAAGAAAAAGGCGGTTCGGCATTCAACAAGATGATCGACGAAACGCTGAGCAACATATTCACGGAATACAAGCTTACAGGCATTGTGGAGTTCGGTATTCAGGATATCCATCACACACAGCAGGCAACTGCACAGCCTATTCACGTGCCACAACTGAAGGGCAAAGAGATGCTATTACCCCGACTCAAATTGCGCTCTAAGTTGCAACGCGACACCCCCGAAATCGTCTACGGCAAGCTACTGCACGATTGCTTCTCGATGCTCAAAACAGCCAACGATGCTGATAGCGTCATAGAGAAGGTTCTGAAAGGCAGAGCAGATGCCGACAAGCATCGCGAAAAATTGAATAACGACATTCAGCAAGTTCTAACGCATACAACAGCCTCTTCGTGGTTCGACGATTCGGCATCTGTGTATTGCGAGCAAGAAATGGTTGCAACCAATGGAGAGACCTTGCGTCCTGATCGTGTTGTGGTGTTTCAAAACAAAGTAGTGGTAGTCGATTATAAAACCGGAAAAGAATCACCCAATCACTCGAAGCAGGTTAAAGAGTACAAGGAAGAGCTGCAGCGCATCTATTCAATGCCCATTGAAGGCTACTTGCTATATACCGACGGGCCACACATTCAAGCGGTGTGATGAACGTTTTTTTCGTAATGTAGCCATTCAATTCAACACACTATGAAATGGATTTGGCTCCTTGTTGCGCTTGCTTTACCGCTCTTCAATTTTGCGCAAAACGCATTGTTGCAATCGGGCAAACTCGATCACATTGCTGTCGTAAATATTCCTGAAAGCCGCGCTGCGGCATGCGCACCCGCCACTGCATTGCGCGATTTGGAATGGAACAACATCGATGCATTAATTGAAACAGGCGGTTCACTGTGGCAAGACCGAGCCAATGGACGCTCGCATTACTTTGCACCCAAGAATGGTGATGTAGGTGTTCTATTCGCCGGTTCATTGTGGCTCGGTGGTGTATCGCCCGATCAACAACTCAAGCTTGCCGCACTGCTCTATCGATACAGCGGGAACGACTATTGGCCGGGACCTCTCACCAACGACGGTGCAGCAGAAGTCAATGCAAACACGTGCCTGGAGTGGGATAAATTCTCCGTGAGTTTGAGGTCCGACGGTGCTTTGCATCGGCAATACCACGACTGCATGCAAGACCCCAACTGCAACATGGCCGCCCTCTTTCCAAACGGATATAGCACGCCCACTTATTTCAACGACTATCCCGCACATGGCAACGTGGCGCTTGGACAAGATTTTTACATCGCACCATTTTATGACTACGATTCCAACGGTACCTATGAGCCGGAAAACGGCGACTATCCCTGGTATGATTTAACGCGTGAAATCGATTGCAAAGCACGCAGGCGTGAAGACATTGTGCCGCTCTTCGGCGATCAAACTTATTACTGGGTGTTTAACGACAAAGGAAACATTCACTCCGAAACAGGTGGTCAACCCATCGGCATGGAAATACGCGCTCAAGCGTTTGCATTCAGCACCAACGATGAAGTGAACAACATGACATTTTACAATTACGTGCTCATCAATCAAGGTTCACAAACACTCCAAGAAACTTACTTTGGAACGTGGATCGACCTCGACATTGGCGGCCACGTCGACGACTATGTTGGCTGCGATGTGCAGCGCGGACTCGGCTATGGATACAACGGTGATGCATTCGATGATCCGACGGCGCTCTCATTGGGTTATGGTGATAACCCGCCGGCAGTGGGCGTCGACTTTTTTGAAGGACCCTATCAAGATAATGATGAGGTAGACAATCCGCTCACGACCGACATTCAACTGGCCAACGACCAGAAAGGCATACCCTACAAAGGAATCGGAATCGGATATGGCGATGGCATCATCGACAACGAGCGATTTGGCATGCGTAAATTCCTCTATCACAATTCGGGAATATCAACGAACGGACCTCCAGTACAGGCTGTGCACTTTTACAATTACCTGCGTGGATTTTGGAAAAACGGGCAACGAATGGCCTATGGTGGCAATGCACTCACGGCAAGTAGCGGCGCCAATTTATCGATAGCGGCCGACTACATGTTTCCAGGCGACACCGATCCGTATCACTTCGGAACAAATGGAATTATAACCGAACCCTGGACAGAAGTGAGCAGCGGCAACCCTCCTGCCGACCGTCGCTTCATGCAAAGCGCCGGACCATTCACACTCGAACCCGGCGACTACAACAACATCACCGTTGGGGTTGTATTTGCAGGCGCCACAACGGGCGACCCTGTGGCTAGCGTAGATGCAGTGCGCGTAGCCGACGATAAGGCGCAAGCTCTTTTCGACAACTGCTTCGAACTCATTTCGGGTCCCGATGCTCCGGATGTAGCGGTTACAGAATTGTCGAATGAAATCATTTTGCAGTGGACCAACGACAATCCGCTCAGCAACAATTTTCAAGAAACGTATAGTCTAATTGACCCCACTATACCCGAGTACGCTCCCGATGGAACTGCCTACACAGAAAGCGAACGCAGCTATCACTTTCAAGGGTACATGGTTTATCAATTGGCTAGCGACAACGTGTCGTCGGCCGATTTAAACGACATCAACCAGGCACGTCTCATTGCGCAATGCGATGTGCAAGATGAGGTAAGCAACATTATCAACTACAAGCGCGATGCTGCCACCAATTTAATCGTAGCTGAACTCAAAGTTCAAGGAGCCAACGCAGGCGTTTTTCATTCGCTTCGTGTAACTAGTGATGCCTTTGCATTGGGTGCTCCGCAACTCATCAACCACAAGACCTACTACTTCATGGTCATTGCATATGGTTATAACAACTACGCCGATTTCTCTTATCAAACCTTGGGCGGCCAAGACGAATCCTTCCTTCCATCACGCAAAGCAACACTACTTGAAATACCGGTTGTAAGAGCTATTCCGCACAACATATCACCTGAAAACGGCGGTACCATCGTGAACGCCGGTTATGGCGACGGTGTGCCACTGGTGCGTATCGAAGGAACGGGTAACGGTAAGAACTTGCTCAACCTTTCTTCGAATACAGAAAGTGAAATTTTGAATGCGCCTTACTACAGCGAGGCCGCAGAATACTTGCCCGGTGGTGG
>CAMAYP010000011.1 GCA_945862415.1 Chryseobacterium gleum
TATCGTCGGTGGGGTAATAGACCAGTTCACCGTTACCATCCACCCAAACAGACTCCAATTGGCTGTCGGTAAAAGTGGCCGTTGCATTCTTTCCCTTTATTTGATTGAAGCGTAACTCAGGCCCCATGATACTGTCGTTCGCCTCTGCATCCGATACAATGAACGCATTGCCCAACACCAGGGCCTTACTCAAGGCCTGATTGCTCAACTCCAACTTCAACGTGTCGCCCGTTACCTGGTTTTGTGCGCTCCAGACAATAGGTTCTCTGTACATCCACAGCAAGCTGTCCTGCTGCATATAAACAACCGAATCGCAAAGGCCTTGGAGATCGCTTTTAAATATGCGCACTCCATGATATGCGTAAACAACCTGATTGCCTAAACTATCGGGCAGCGACTTGAGCGTATCGGCATGCATAAACAGCGTATCGCCATCCAATATTTCAAGCAGCAAGGCACGTCCGGTTACATAACTCAACTCGTTACTTTCTAAATGCCTTCCGTAGCTTCCAAGTATTTGAAACGTTTGCGTGGTATCACGGATCTGCACATTGCGAAACACTTCACCAACACCCTGCTTACCGTTGTAGTAAATGCTGTCGCCTTTCAAGATGGTGGATCGGTCGCGAACCCAGGCATGCTTGCCAAAACGCGACTCGTCCTTCCTTGAATCGTAAAAACCATTCTCGCAATAAATCGAAACGCTATCGCCTTCGATATTGGTCGGCCCTAAGAATGTCGTTATTTCATTCACACTTCGATACTGCATCGTATCGGTGCGGACGGTATACGAAGGGTTTTTGAGCACTACATCGCGCTTAAAATTAAACACCTCTGTCTTGCCGTTGTAAGTTCCTTGTCGACTCGTCAAGGTGTTTTTGTTGGTGCTTGAAACGATGCGACCACCTGTAACATAACGCGCTACCTCGTCCTTTACCCGATAAGTCAAATCGTTGCACGTAAGCGTCATGTCACGGTCGCGAAGCACCACATTGCCCGTGAGCAACGCTGTGTTTTGTAGCTTGTCAAAATGTAGAAAATCAGCATTAACAGTGCTGCCCGAAGACTCCAATATGCGTATTCGGCTGAATGCATCAAAATCGTCGTTGGCAAAAAGGTAGGCACTATCGCAAAAGAATGAAGTGCCGTCGAGTTCCAGATGAACGTTTCCTAATAATCGCTGGGCGTCCACCAACGCCTTGTCGTATCGCAATTCGTCGGTGTGTATGAGTTTTACCTTACGCGGAGTGCCCTGTGCGATTATCTGCTGCGCATGCAGCAACAAAACAAAAAGACATGTGTAATAAAACTGTTGCATGCCGTAATTGGTTTTAACTGCACTTCAAATCAGTTATCTGCTATACAAATACAGGCTTGCGCTCTATCGTCTGTTTGCGGTCGGGCCCCACACTTACAACGGTGATAGGAGTTTCCAATTTATTTTCCAGATATACGATGTAGTGACTCAGTTCCGCTGGCAAACTCGTCTCTTCGCGCATGGCGGTAAGATCGACTCCCCATCCTTTCAAATCTTCGTAAACAGGTTGCACAGATGCCGGTGAAATATCAAAAGGCAAATCGGCCGAAGAACCTTCCGGAGTATTGTAATGCGTACAAACACGAATGGTATCGAACTGACTCAGCACGTCGGCTTTCATCATTATTAACTGGGTAACACCGTTGATCATGCAAGCATAGCGCATCGCAGGTAAATCGACCCAACCACAGCGGCGAGCTCTGCCTGTGGTAGAACCATATTCATTGCCAACCTTGCGCATGGCCTCACCGGTTTCATCATTCAATTCGGTTGGAAATGGACCACCTCCTACGCGCGTTGTATATGCTTTGAAAATACCGATAACTTCACCAATGCGATTGGGCGCAATACCCAAACCGGTGCAAGCACCTGCTGCAACGGTATTGGAAGAAGTAACAAACGGATATGTACCGAAGTCGATGTCGAGCATGGAGCCTTGTGCGCCCTCCGCGAGAATGCGCTTGCCCTCCTTAAGTGCCTTGTTGATGTAATGCTCGCTGTCTACAATGGTCAACTCACGAATGACCTGCACGCCGCGCATGAACTCTTCCTCCATGGTTTGCAGTTCTGCTGCGTCCATCGTGAAATGCTCTTCAAAACCCTTCAACAAATGCAAATGCTTTTGCTTGAGGGCTTCATATCGGGCGTTGAAATCGTCGCTGAGCAAATCACCGATGCGCAATCCGTTGCGTCCGGTTTTATCCATATAGCTCGGACCAATTCCCTTGAGTGTCGACCCAATTTTTCCTTCACCCTTAGAAGCCTCACTGGCTCTGTCGAGCAGACGGTGAGTGGGCACTATTACGTGTGCTTTGCGTGATATGAGCAATCTATCCTTCACGGGAACCTGTTTCGCAACGAGCGCATCAATTTCCTTGGCAAAAACGACCGGATCAATCACAACACCATTGCCAACGAGGTTGGTTACGTGGCTATGAAAAATGCCTGAAGGAATCGTATGCAGCACGTGCTTGGTGCCTTCAAACTCGAGCGTGTGCCCGGCGTTTGGACCACCCTGAAAACGGGCTATGATGTCATATCTTGGTGTAAGTACATCCACCAATTTTCCTTTGCCCTCGTCGCCCCACTGGAGCCCGAGGAGTATATCTACTTTGTTGTTCACTGCTTAAAAAAAAAGACACGCGAAATTAGGGTGAAAATGACTACTGCTTTCGGCGACCGTAGAAATTCAGCGAATGATGAAGGATTTCAATGCCGAAAATCTCTTCCAACGTTGACTTAATGCTCTGAATACGAGGGTCGCAAAATTCAAGCACCTCATTACTGTCTGTGAGTATTATATGGTCATGCTGCTGGTTTTGAAAGGCCCGCTCATAGTGGGCGGTGTTCTGCCCAAACTGGTGCTTGCGCACAAGATTACATTCAATAAGCAACTCAATGGTGTTGTACAAGGTTGCCCGCGAAACCCGATACTTCTTGTTTTTCATGCGTGAGTAAAGCGTCTCAACATCAAAATGGCCAGCTACTTCATAGATTTCAGCAAGAATGGCGAAGCGCTCCGGAGTTTTCCGATGCTTGTGCACCTCGAGGTACCGGGTGAAAATATCTTTTACACTTTCCTGAATTTGCTGTGTCATGAGGCCGCTAAGGTAAGGACGCACAGCAGTGCGTCCAAAGAACCACCCTTATCGAGGGCGCCCTCCATGCTGTCTTACTCGAATTCGCTCTCGATACGATCTACCGTAAGAACGCCCTCCACGGCCTTCAGCCTTTCGGTAAGCGAACTCAAGTGTTTCGTGTCGTGCACCAATACAATTACTTTACCCTGAAAAATACCATGGTTTGCTTCGAAGGATATGGCGCGCATGTTCACGTTCATATCGGTTGATATGATGTTCGTGATGTTTTGCACAATGCCCACATCATCGATACCGGAAAACTTCAACCCCACTTCAAACTGAACCGATTCTGCATTGCGCCAGCGCGCCTTCATCACACGATACGCATATTTACTGAGCAACTCCTGTGCATTCGGACAATTGGTGCGGTGAATTTTGATGCCTTCATTTACAGTAATGAAACCAAACACCTCATCGCCGGGAATCGGATTACAGCAGATCGCAAGACTATAGTCCACCTTTTGTTGCTCGTCGCCAATGAGTAGCGCCTCTCCCTTTCCCTGAGTGGTAATTACCTTTTTCTCCGTTCCGGGTTCCGCAACGACCGACTTTTTATCGATTAGTTCCTCCTTTTCAAAACGGATGCGTGCTCCTTCGATTACATGCCCCTTCAAACGTGTCAAATCGATAGAACCCTTTGCGATACGCACATACAGATTCGTTGCGTTGACGGTTTCAAAGTGCTTCACAAACTCATCAATGTTCTTGCTCAGAAAGTCAATCTTGAGTGAATTGAATTTACGTTTGAGCATCTCCTTTCCTTCATCCGCAATCAACTTCTTCTCTTCTCGCAGAGCATCCCGAATCTTATGGCGCGCACTTGCCGTTATGACAATGTTGAGCCAGTCCTCCTTTGGATGCTGTTTCTTGGAGGTTAGTATTTCTACCTGATCACCGCTTCGGAGTTTATGACTCAACGGCACAAGCTTGTAGTTCACCTTAGCGCCTATGCACTGCGAGCCTATCTGAGAGTGTATATGAAACGCAAAGTCGAGTGAGGTCGCTCCTACCGGCAAGGTCTTCAAATCGCCGTTGGGAGTGAACACATAGATTTCTTCCGAAAACAATGACAACTTGAAATTGTCGATGAAGTCTATCGCATTGTCTTCAGGGTTTTCGAGCACATCGCGCACTTGACTCAACCAACGATCGAGTTTACTCTCGGGACTTTCGGCCGCGTCTTTATACTTCCAATGCGCAGCAAATCCCTTCTCGGCTATTTCATCCATGCGCACCGAACGTATCTGCACCTCCACCCACTTACCCGAAGGCGACATCACGGTAGTATGCAACGACTCATAGCCACTGCTCTTGGGAATACTGATCCAATCGCGCAGTCGTTCCGGGCTTGGCTGGTAGAAATCGGTTACGATGGAATACACTCGCCAACAGTCACTCTTTTCGGCTTCCGATTGCGTGTCAAGAATAATCCGTATCGCAAAAACATCGTAGATTTCCTCAAACGGCACTCCCTTCTTCACAATCTTATTCCAAATGGAATAGATGCTCTTGGTGCGACTTTTTATTTCATAGTTCAATCCCGCCTTATCTAACGCCCGTCGAATGGGCAATGTAAATGCATTGATAAACCGTGTGCGAACTGCCTGTGTTTTCTGAAGCTTGCTTACAATCTCTTCGTATGTCTCAGGGTCCTTGTATTTAAGCGCAAGATCTTCGAGCTCCGTTTTAATGTTATACAGCCCAAGACGATGAGCAAGCGGTGCATACATGAAGAGCGTTTCACTAGCAATCTTCAGTTGCTTTTCTCGCTTCATGTGGTCGAGTGTGCGCATGTTGTGAAGACGGTCGGCGAGCTTCACCAAAATAACACGCACATCATCGCTGAGTGTGAGGAGCATCTTGCGGAAATTCTCAGCCTGGTCGCTTGCACTGTCGTAATTACTGACCCCCGAAATCTTCGTCAGACCATCGATAATGGTGCGTTCGCGCTTACCGAATAAATTCTGAATATCGTCGAGCGTGATTTCGGTGTCTTCAACCGTATCGTGCAGAAGGGCGCATACAATGCTCGTTGTGTCGAGGCCAATTTCCTCTGCCGCAATTTTCGCAACCGCAATGGGATGATAGATGTATGGCTCACCACTTTTGCGGCGCATATCCTTGTGTGCCTCTGCACTCAGCTCGAATGCCTTGCGAATGCGCATGCGGTCGGCGCGCGACTTGGAGCGGTGACAAACACGAAGCAGTGCGCGGTATCGGCGCAGGATTTCTCTCTTCTCTTCTTCTAAATCAATGTCGGCAGGTATCATCGATGGCAAAATACCTCATCGGCAATTAGGATAATAGTCCGTTTTCGCAACATTTTCATAATGAAGCGTGGATAAGATTGCGGCAGTGGAGATTCATGCGTATACCACGAATACACGAATGACCTGAATGAACCCGACATTAGTAATCCTGCACCGGCTGCAGCATGCCTCGGGTTTGAATACCCACCATAATCCAGTTTTCGGTAGTCATTTGCGGACCCACTTTTTCTGCGCGCAAGTTGTGGCGGGCATACACTTCCCAACGGGATGTTTCAGACAATGCTCTGCTCAGCGTGAAGCCATGAAAAACGGTCCGGTGCAATTCGCCTTGCAGCATTTCATGCCCGAAACTTCCGCCGTATGGGTTAGCGTAGGAGCGGGTAATATTTCCCCCGAAGTTGTCGATTACACCATCCGCATCAGCGTCATAGTCGCGACCGAAAGCAGCTGCATTCAACTGCTCAGATACAGTCCACAACTTCTTCACGTAGCGCACTCTCAAACACGACTCCACGAAATTGGAACCCAACGGGTGCGCCATCGATTGGTTAATATGCGTCCAAGCTTGTATAGAGCTACCGTGCGAATAAATGAACGGACGAGCGATGTTCACTTCCGCTAAAACCTCGAGTCCCTTGCCCGGTGTATTCCAACGCAAGCCTAGCTGCCCTGCGATTTTATTTCCCCACCAATTGCTGCTGCGTTTGTAGAGCTTCAGATTGAACTCATCGAGCACGAATTGACCATACAATTGCAATGAACGGGTTACACTCCATCGAAGCGAGGCAGCCAACATTACATTGTCGGGTGAACCTAAGCTATACTCCACCGGCCTATAGAAAATCAATGGATTCATGTAATACAAATCGAGCCCTCGCCGGCTAAGCGTATCGCGATTCTGCCATACCACCCATTCGTACAACGATGCATTCAGTTTCGGCGTGATTTGATAACTCAATGCATGCATGGCGCCGTACTTCACTCGGGCATTCGAAAGCGTTTGGCCCGACGAAATATCGCGCAACCGCATCCACAAATTCATATACCTGAACTTGCCCAGCGTAGTCGTTAGCTTGAAATAAGGAGCTGGTGAGGCATGGTCACTCAAAATCAAGGATCGATAACCATCACCCCAAAATTGCTTGGCCTTGCCCAACTCGAGTGAAACATGTTTACCGGCGTTGTATTTCACATGACCGAATGTGTAATGCGTGTGGTAAAGATGGCTCATGTTATCGTGCACGGCATAACCCAAACCCGACAAATACCCTTCGCTTTCGGCTCGATGCTCCAGATAGGAAGGCAATAGACCACCTGCCAATGCATATCCTGCTTGAAGCGACCATCTTTTTCCGGGATTCCAGCGTAATTGACCGCCAAGCCACGACACCGAAATTGGACGCGCACCATAGCCCGCTGCCAGATTGACCAAGGGCTGCAGCTGAAACCGCTTTTGTATTTCAAGCGAATCGCTCCAATTTGTGCTGGGTTGCATTGGAAAAAGTGAATTAACGGATAAGCCGCTTCGATAATTTCCGAATCCGCCGGCAGGCTCTTGGGAACGTGCATTGGCGCTGCACATGAGTGCAACCACTATCAGTGATAGGTAAGGAATCAGTATCCGCATCGCGCCGCTAAAAGTAACAACACTTCGGAACTTACACGAACGAATGGTTTGTGGAAGAACCGACACACTATCTTGCGCGCCGCAAAACACCCGTCTGTGCAAGACCAACCCTCGGCAACTCCCAAACCCTCAAAGTCATCGTTCGTTCGTGATTTGGCCATGCTATTCAAGCTGAGACTCACCTTGTTAGTAATCATATCGGCGGTACTCAGCTACTACATGGGTACCGATGAAACGAATAGCCAAACGTTGGCAGCACTTTGCATTGGCGGATTGTTGCTCACCGGCGGAAGCAACGGACTCAACCAAGCATTGGAGCGCGAATGGGACAAGCTCATGCTGCGCACCCAAAACAGACCCATCCCTACCGGCCGCATGTCCTTGAGATTAGCCATTGTGCTTTCCATGACTGCGGGCATTTTAGGCATACTTATTCTGTGGTATTACTGCGGCACTGCTTGCGGAATTCTAGGGGCTGCCGCATTCATTCTTTATGTGGCCTTTTATACACCCATGAAACGTGTAAGCAGCCTCGCTGTTTTTATCGGGGCATTTCCGGGAGCGATTCCCCCCATGTTGGGATATGTGGCCGCCACCCAAGATTTCGGCCTCCAGGCAGGGCTGTTGTTTGCACTTCAATTTATGTGGCAGTTTCCTCACTTCTGGGCAATCGCTTGGGTAGCTCACGACGACTATGTGCGCGGCGGATACAAACTCTTGCCCTTCAACGAAGGTCGCAGCAAGGCCACAGCGTATCAGATTCTATTGTACTCCTTGTTTCTGATTCCGGTTAGTCTGCTGCCTTGGGCGCTGCCTTTCGAAGCCCCCATGACTGGCAACATAGCGGCAATTGTAACTGTGGTTGCCGGTGTTGTCATGTCCTATTATTCCTTTTTACTTGTAAAATCTTGCGATACTGCCGACGCGCGTAAAGTGATGTTCGCATCCTTTTTCTACTTGCCTGTTGTGCAGTTAGCCTATGTGCTCGACAAATTACCCGGATGATAACACTCGCAACTTTGAAGACACTCATTTGTTATAAACCGAAATACCCGTCTCTATGAGTCAAAACGCTCCAACCCCGACTTCCGCCAAAATCGATGTGTTTGAAGGCCTGGATCCCGCCATCAAAATTCGGACACGCAAAATGATGATGTGGTTTATCGTTTTCGCCATTGTGATGCTATTTGCCGGAATTACCAGCGCCCTCATCGTGCTCTATGGAAAGCTGATTTGGCTGCACATGTCGCCTCCTGCCTATTTCTGGCTGAGCAATGCCTTCATCGTCGCGTCCTCCGTAACGCTCATTCTGGCCCTTCGCGCTTTCAAAAGAGGCAATCAGTCGTTGGGCCTGACCTTGCATACAATCACACTAGCACTTGGAATTGCGTTCACCATCTCTCAACATTCCGGTTGGAAGCACATGTCTTCCAGAGGCCTTGGATTCACTATTACTCAAAACGAGCAAGGACTTTCAGCATATCGTTGGAATACGCTTGGAAAACTCACCGGAGAGTATGGCACAGACTTCTGGTTCGAGATGAATAACGAACGGCTTGTGAAAGAAGGCAACGAGTTTTACAAACCCAGCGATCCATCTCGCCCCGTAACGAACTCAGTTATGACCACCTTCAACGCGTTTGGTGCCATGCTGAGCGTAGTCATCTACGTGCATATCATTCACCTCGCATTCGGACTTATCTACCTAATCATAAATACCGTTCGCATCGCAAAGGGCCGCATCAACAAGGACAACACACTCAGTATTTACATAAGTGGCATGTATTGGCACTTCCTCGGAGGACTCTGGCTGTATCTGTTCTACTTCCTCTTCTTCTTGTTTTAATCTTATTTAGAAACAATTTAAACTAAGTCGCTGCCTCAGCCGTAACGAGTGCTTCAGGGTGGGAAATCAGCTTTGCAAACATTGCTTGTCAATTTTTTTAACGCGAGCACCCATCCAAGGCGATTTGATTAGTAAACTTGCGGCAAATTTTCAGATCGTATGGCAGGACAGGCTCAAGCAGTCAGCAAAGACCAACTATGGAGCGGCGGACAATCGCCCTTCGGTATCAGCTACGGTAAAATGATGATGTGGTACTTCCTCGTTTCGGACGCTTTGACGTTCGGAGGATTGCTCACTGCATACGGCGTTATCCGCCACGGATCGTCCGATTTGTGGCCTGTAGGCGAACAGGTATTCGAGTCGCTGCCCATGCTCCATGGCAGCTACCCGCTCATTTACGTTGCCCTCATGACCTTCATCTTGATTATTTCTTCTGTTACGATGGTACTCGCTGTGGAAGCAGGTCATCGTATGGATAAGAAAGGCGTAATCAAGTGGATGGGATACACCGTAGTGGGGGGGTTCATTTTCTTGGGTTCACAGGCGTGGGAATGGTCGCACTTTATCCACGGCTCAGGCGGTGGTTTTCAGGTGAGCGCTCCAATGACCGTGGCAGCAACCGATGATCACAACCAACCTATTGCGATGGAATTAACCGGTGGCACATGGGTTCACATGACCTCCGATGTTGGACATGCCTACGAGCACGCTCTTGAGCACGGTGATCACATTGAAATTTCAAACGGCAAACTCATCGTTACACCTGCAGCTCATGGCGATCATGACGCTCATGGTCACGACGCTCACGCTGAAGCACACGCTGCTGCGCCTCAAGAGTACCCGTTGGAAATTGTCCTCAACAAATACACCCTTGAGCACAAGGACGGCAAAGACCTTCGCAAGTTGATGGTTACAGGAGAAGAGGCAGAAAAAATCATGAAGAATATGGCCTCGAACACTCTCGTTTTCGGCGCTAACCTTCAAAAGAATGAATACGCCGTTCAACAACAGTATGCCAACTTCTTCTTCTTCATCACCGGATTCCACGGATTCCACGTTTTGCAGGGAGTAATCATCAACCTCATCGTTTTCTTGATGGCTTTGCGCGGAGTATTTGAGCGCCGCGGTCACTACGAAATGGTGGAGAAAGTTGGTTTGTTCTGGCACTTTGTAGATTTGGTGTGGGTATTTGTATTCACCTTCTACTACCTCGTTTAATTTAGACCTATATCACTGTTAAGATAACTCGACACAACCATGGAAAGAGACGATTTGATTGTAAATGATAGCTATTCCATCAACGCGCGTCACGGCGAAGAGGAAGGCAAGAAGATTCGTAAAAAACTGTATACGGTTACGGCTATTCTAACCATCTTAACCGTTTTCGAAATCTTCATGGGGGTATTTTTCAAACGCAACAGCACATTTACATGGGAAACCATTAAGTTGCTCTTCATTGTACTTACCCTGGTGAAGGCTGCTTATATCGTGCTCATCTTTATGCACCTTGGAGAAGAACGTAAGAACCTCAAGTACGTAGTGCTCCTGCCCTACGCTCTTTTCATTCTTTACCTCATTTTTATTGGACTGTATGAAGGACTATCAGTGCAAGAGCTGAACAACACCTTCCGTTAAAATATGTCGACTCGTTCGAAATGGAAAAAGTATATTGGCCTAGCCAGTATGCTTTTTTTGTTTCCACTCCTCTGGTTGGTCTTTTTTGGGGTGCTTAGCAAGCACAAATTCAAGACACTGCCCTATATCGGTCCGGAAAACACACTGGCCGAAGACTCCCATTACCGCATACCGGATTTCGCCTTCTCCGATGAAGACGGGAACATCCTCACACGTGATTCACTGTTGGGGAAAGTTTGGGTGGCTGCCTGTTATTCTACCGCCGATGAGCACATCGCGCAGATAACCGAACGCCTGCTCAATATCAACTTTAAATACCGCAACGAACCCGACATTGCCATCGTTGTTTTCTCTACCCAATGTGACCAAGACACCCCGGAAGTTTCCAAGGCATACATCGACCAAAACACGCAGTACAATGCTTTTGACAACAAGTGGAAACTGCTGACAGGTAATCAAGAAGCCATGCAAGCCTACATACGCAACGGCCTGCTGATTGAGAACCTAGCAAATGAAGCCATTTTCAAACTCATTGATGCCGAGGGGCACATTCGCGGAGAATACGGCAACACCGAATATCACTTCTTGGGAGGTGCGGGCGATTCCATACCGGGCATGGTACAAGACATTGCATTGCTTAAGAAAGAGATCGATACACGCCGTTACAATGAACGAAAAGCAAAAGAAGCAGCAGGTAAACCTTAGAATTGTCGGGGCAGCATTGCTCATGGCAACACTTGTGGCTTGCAACGAGAAGCACGCAGAGAACAATCAAACAAAGCAGTCGCTCCCATTCTACGGAGAGTTTGATATCGTATTGAACACACAGCCCGATGGAACACAGCAACCTGATACGCTCTACTACCCTATTCCTAAATTCAGTTTTGTTAATCAGGACAGTGTAATTATTACACAAGACATCTACACCGGATCTATTACGTTGGTCGACTTTTTCTTCACCGAATGCCCAACTATTTGCCCCATGATGAGCGCTCAAATGGCGCGATTGCAAGACAAATTCCTTCAGAATAATCCTGACTTACCGATTAAATTTCTTTCCTTTTCCGTGAAACCGGAATCGGATACCCCTGCCAAACTGAAAGCTTATGCAGAGAAAATTGGAGCTGATTTGACACGCTGGAATTTTCTGACCGGAAAACCATCCGATATCTACGACCTAGCCCAAGACGGTTTCCTGCTCACTGCATTCCCTTCTGACACAGCACAAGGCGGTATTTTTCACACCGACAAAGTGACTTTGCTCGATAAGAACCTTCGCATACGTGGTTATTACGATGGCACCTCAACTTCTGGCATGGATGCGTTGTTTATGGATGCACTTACTCTTTCAAAAGAATCTGACCATGATTGAACCTACTATTCCAAAAAATGATAAAGCTGCAAAACGCATCATTTGGCTGCTCTCAATTGTTGTTTTTCTGGTTGTTGTATCGCTCAAGTACATCCGTATTGAGGCCGATCTCGGGTTTAATCCACATCTATTTGCCACCTTCAATGCCATCATTAACGGAACAGTTGCCCTGATTTTATTAGGCGCACTAGTGGCTGTAAAGAGAAAGAAATACACCACTCATAAAAGGATGATGCTGGAGGCAATGATCCTATCCTCGCTCTTTTTGGTCAGTTACATTGCCCATCATATTCTCACCGGTGATACTGCATACCCGAAAGAAGCCCCCATGCGAGGCTTGTATATTGTGGTATTGATTACGCACATCATTCTAGCCGCAATCATTCTACCGTTCATTCTTTTTACCACGTACCGCGGTCTTACAGCGGATTTTCAGGCGCACAAGAAAATCGCCCGCATAACCTGGCCCATCTGGTTTTATGTAGCGGTGAGTGGTGTTGTCGTCTATTGGATGATCAGCCCGTACTATGTATGAGGTGCGAGGTGTGAGGTGTCAGGTGTCAGGTGTCAGGTGTCAGGATTGTTTAATGGCTTGACGTATATCTTTGAAACATGAAGAATTCCATGAAATACCTTTTTCTAGTGACGGTGCTGTTCGTTTTCAGCATGGGCGCGTCAGCCCAATGTGCAATGTGCAAAGCAACAGCTGAGAGTGCTACAGAACACGTTGACAAGGGCATTGGAGAAGGCCTCAATGCAGGTATTGTCTATTTAATGCTTGCACCCTACGTATTGCTGGCGACCATTGCGCTGGTTTTCTTTCGCAAAAAAATAATTGCCGTTTTTCGCTCATAAATTCCTCCGCCATCACTGATCTAATTCAAAGGAATTGTTGCTTTTTGCATTCATTGGTTTATTCTGAAGAAGATTTTGCTATTTTAGCACCGAACTAAGCCGATTGGCGCAACCACAATGAGGGTATCTATCTATTACATCTTCTTACTTTCTTGCTTAATCTTGGCGGAAATGCCCTCTAATGCTCAATTTTTCGAAGAAATGAAAATTGACTCTACGCAAGTTCCGGAGGCCGAAGATCAAAAGATGCAGATTACGGTTACTGATTTTCGCTCAAAGATGTTTATGGACGCCGACGTGATGATCAAAGGTCTTAACCCCCGCAAAACGGTCGTGTTCAAAAACTTCACTGATTCAACTATGCTTCTTAAAAACTACCGCATCTACACGGTGTCGGTGGTGAAAGAAGGATACATGTATTACGCTCACAAATTTTGGCCGGCCGAATCCACTACTCACTACGAACGAGTGGAATTAAAGCCCCTCTCTGTAGGTTTGAAAACAAGCATTGAAGACATCACCTTCTTGGGCGATGAAACTCAGTTGTATCACAAATCGGTGCCCGCATTAGAGGAACTGGTGCAATTCATGACTGTTAATCCATCGGTAAAAATCTGCATTATTGGCCATGCCAATTGCCCTGTTAACGAGGAAAAGAAAAACTCAGACGCTTATTACCGACGTGCATCTGAAAAACGTGCTGAGGCGGTTGTCGATTATCTCGTGCAACATGGCATAGCAGTGGATCGACTCACCACTCGAGGCATGGGAAATAAGCAAATGCTTTACCCCGACCCGCAAACAGAATGGCAGGTGAGCGCAAATCGCCGCGTGGAGATTGAAGTTACGGGCCTGTAGTGCGTAAAGCGTTCGTTTGACGTTAGTCATAGCCTCCCCTATTTTTCATGTCGTTTTTAGCCCATTAACGGGCTCTTCCACCCTAAGTTTGCTCCTGCAATGACTTCAAACAACATTTCACTTCGGGTATGTTTCGCCATAATCATTTCATTGATATCGGTAGGCACAACCTCTGCACAAGTATGGTCGCTCGACTCATGCATTGCCTATGCATTTCGGAATAACCTCGCTGTGCAATTAAGCGAAGAGAATATATCACTCTCCATACTCAACGAAACCAGCGCTATTGGCGCCATGCTTCCTTCACTCAACGCGCAAGGCGGTCACGGCTATAACTGGGGGCAACGAATCGACCCATTCACCAACCAATTCGCAAGTTCACGCATTCAAAGCAACAATTTCGGTGTCGCAACAAGCGTAAATCTTTTTGGTGGGCTGCGTCAAGTAAACACCTTGAAGCAGGCCGGGCTCAATACCGAAACAGCTAAATGGAACTATGAAAAAATGCGCAACGATATAGCGCTTAATGTTGCCTCGGCGTATTTGGCCGTAATCATCAACAAAGAGTTTATGGATATCGCAAGGCGCACGCTCGACGGGTCCGATCGACAGGTGAAGCGTATGGAAAAGTTGGTGTCTGCAGGTCAACTTGCAGTAAGCAACCTCAACGACATGCAAGCACAATTGGCCTCCGACAATGCATCGTTCGTTGCTGCAGAAAACAACTTTCGACTCTCCAAGCTTTCACTCATGCAGTTGCTTCAACTCGATGCAAGCAAGCTCGATCAATTCAGTATCATAATTCCAAAATTGGATGAAGTGGAGCAATACGCGCTGCTTTCAAACCCGGATATAGCTGTGCAAGCGGCCTTGAACAATTTTCCGGAAATTAAGGGCGCAACAACGACCGTAGCAAGTGCCGCGTTAGGAAGAAAGATAGCTGCCTCAGGTTATTACCCAAGCATAAATGCCAGCTTCTCCTATGGCACCGGATATTCCGGAGCAGCAAAAATCGTGACCGGAAATCCGGATACGCTGGCCTTCCCCATCGGCACCGTGCTAGGAACAGGTCAGTTAGTTACTTCAATTCCACAATTGATATACAGCACCGAAGATTATCAAACGAAAGCCTTCACCAACCAATTGCAAGACAACGTAAACCGTTCGTTGTTTTTCTCTATGAATATCCCGCTATTCAACGGATTCTCCACGCATACAGGCGTAAAGCGCGCAGAGATTAATTTCCGCCAGGCTGAATTGCAATTGGAACAAACGAAACAAGTCATCACGCAAAGCGTCTACCAAGCATACAACGATGCACAGGCAGCGTTAGCTAATTATTACGCCTTCAATACAAGCGTTGCCGCGAATGAAAAAGCATTCGGTTGGGCCCAACTTCGCTACGAACAAGGTATGAGCAACATTACAGAGTATGCTGATGCGCGCATGCGCATGGAAATAGCACAGGCGAACCTCGCGCGCAGCAAATACGACTACATCTTCAAACTTAAAGTGCTCGATTTTTATCAGGGCAAGGCAATTACGTTAAAACCATGAACAAAACATTGAAGCGCATTTTAATTGTGGTTGGCATTATAGCCATAGCGGGCGTTGTGTACCGTGTAACTGCCGGCAAGAAAGACCACACAGAGGTTACTACAGAAAAAAGCGCCTATCGCAGCATTATTGAAACCGTGGCGGCAAGCGGAAAAATACAGCCCGAATCGGAAGTGAAAATCCAATCGGAAGTTTCGGGCCAAATCGTCGATTTACCCGTAAAGGAAGGTGACCTTGTGCAGAAAGGTCAGCTGCTCGTAAAGATTAACCCCGACCTTTACACATCTGCATACAATAGAGCTGAGGCCGCCCTCAACAGTTCGAAAAGTAATTTGAGCAGTGCGAAGTCGCGCCTCACACAATCTGAGGCTCAATTCAACGTCACCAATCTCAGTTTCCAGCGTCAGAAAAAACTATTCGAAGATGGTGCAATTTCAAAAGCAGAACTGGAAAACATCACTAGCCAATTCGAAACATCCAAGGCAGAAGTTGAGGCAGCCAGAGAAAGCATTCATAGCGCACAGTTTGCAATTGAAAGCGCTATGGCAGGCGTGAATGAAGCGGCCGACAATCTCAAGCGAACTACCATTTTGGCTCCAATGACAGGCACCGTGACCGCCCTAAATAAAGAACTAGGCGAAACGGTATTGGGCAACAACATGATGAGCGGCGAGGTGATAATGAACATTTCTGCCCTCACGTTTATGGAAGTGAACGTAGAAGTAAACGAGAGCGATATCGTTCACGTAAACCTCAACGACACTGCCCTGGTAGAAGTAGATTCCTACAAAAACGAAACATTCAAGGGTATTGTGACGGAAATCGGAAACACGGCCCTCAATGCTATTGGCGATCAAATGAACCTTAACCAGGTAACGAACTTCTCCGTAAAAATTCGTGTGCTACCCGAATCGTATGCGCACCTCATGAAAGACCAAGGTGAAAACTACTCGCCTTTCAAACCGGGAATGAGCGCCACCGTCGACATTATTACGCAAAAAACGGATCGAGCGCTTTCCATTCCGATTAAAGCTGTAGCAGCGCGCGACGATACCACCTCCGCATCGATTCTAGACAAATTAAGCAAGGAGTCTTCAGATGCCACACCGGAAGAGCCCTTTACCGTCGTGTTTGTGCGTAACACTGAAACTGATTTGGCAGAAATACGGGTAGTAAAGACCGGTATTCAAGACGACAAATTCATTCAGATTACCGAAGGAATTGCTGAAAATGAGGAAATCATTACAGGTCCCTACGAGGTAGTTGCGCAATCGCTCAAGCCGGGCGACAAAGTGCAGATGCGCACAAATGGTGATAACGAAATAAAAGAGTAATTCCGCCATGCCCTTTTTGCTGCTGCTGGAAACTTCCGGTAAAAACTGTTCGGTTGCCCTGGCTAACGAAAGCGGCATTTTGACGGCACGCTCAGCGTCGGCAGAGCACTTCATACATGCGGAACAATTGCATGTTATGGTCAATGAAATTTTTACAGAACGCAATCTTAGCTGGAATTCGCTGTCGGCCGTTGCAGTTAGCAAAGGCCCCGGATCATACACAGGCCTTCGAATTGGTGTGAGTGCAGCGAAAGGCTTTTGTTTCTCGCTGCAAATACCGCTCATTGCAATTGACACTACAGAACTGCTTGCACTCGCTGCGTCGAAGGTTTACACGGATGCACACATCATAATTCCCATGATTGATGCACGTCGAATGGAAGTATACGCCGCTCAGTTCGACGGACACACAAAGCGCCTTTCGACCGATGAAGCCATCTTGTTGGACGAAAACACGTTCATCGGATTTGCACCGGAGCATTTGGTTCTAACGGGCGACGGTGCAGAAAAATGCCAACCACTGGTCGACAATCGTGTGCGCATCTTACCACTGCTTCCGAATGCGGAAATGATGCATGCACTTGCTATGCAGGCTTTCAACCAAAAACGCTTCGAAGACGTCGCCTATTTCGAGCCCTTTTACCTCAAAGACTATACCCCCGGAACTTCGCGCAAAAGTGTTCTCTAGGCGCTCTATCTTCGCTGCATGCACCGCATTGGCTTCATACTCCTTACTCTTGTCCTAATCGCATCAGGTTGTCGCGACCGCAACACGAATCGCGTGCCCGATGTGCCAGTAAACATTGCCATCAACATCTACCAACCCGACTTCTTCAACCTCACCGTTCCTTCCGGATGGGTTTATATAACCGGCGGTTCACGAGGGATCATTGTTTTTCGAAAAAGCAACAACGAATTTGTTGCACTTGAGCGACACAGCCCCTACCAACCGGAAGACAATTGCGCGGTTGTGGTAGATGGTGACAACGTACTTGTTAGCGATCCATGCTCCGATTCGCAATGGCTTATCTCGGATGGAACCATCGTGCAAGGACCCACGACATTTGCGCTCGAAACCTATCAAGCGTCCTTTCAAGACCCCATTCTTTACATCACCAATTAGCTTTCCTGAACGTTTATTTGATGCCCATAATGGCATCAGTGCGCCCTATTTGCAATGAATCGTAACCTGATGATGTGCATGAAAGACGCATTGGCTTCCTTAAAAATGTAACATAGCATTCTTCCTGAATACGTCAGATTTGTCTACATTCGTCACACGTTCTGTTTGCTAAACAACCCGACTATGAGATTTCTTCTTTTATTGACATTGTTCTTCTGCCTTTCTGCTTCTGCCCTGGCAGAGGTTATTATCATTAGCGGCATCTATCAAGGAAAAGACCTGTATGTAAGAAATCCGTTAACCACAGACAGTGCGGGTTACTGCGTGTTTGAAGTGCTCGTGAATGGGGTGGTTACGGCCGACCAATTAAACTCGGCCTCATTTGCTGTCGATCTCGCAATCTGGAAATTGAACTCGGGTGATGCATTGGAAATCGTACTTCGCTGCAAAGAAAATTGTGAAGTTAAAATCCTTAACCCCGAGGTTATTTACCCCAACAGCACATTCGAAATTACGGCACTCAGCGTAAGTGCCAACGGAGACATGGAGTGGACAACCGAAAAAGAGTCTGCACCAATTCCTTACATCATCGAACAATTTCGTTGGAACAAATGGAATAAAGTGGGCGAAACGAAAGGACAAGGCAAGCCCGAATCATGTCGTTACAACTTCCCTGTCAACCTGCACAGTGGCATGAATACACTCCGCATCTACCAAATGGACTACAAGGGCCAGCACACATCCGAAGAGTACAAAATTGAAAGCACTGTTCCTGAAATAAAAATCAAGTCGCTGAAAGTCTCCAATTCCATTGAATTTTCCGATATCACCGACTATGAAATCGTGAGCGAATTCGGCACGCTCATAACCTCCGGAAGGGGCTCTTCAGTGGATGCATCAAAATTCGTCAAAGGCAAGTATTACGTGAACTACGACAACAAAGTAGGCGCTATCGTTGAGAAGAAATAAAGTATGCTCCGAAAAATTGAACACATCGGCATTGCTGTAAAAGACCTCGAGGCTTCCAATCAAATTTTCGAAGATATTCTAGGTGTAGCGCCATACAAACAAGAGGCCGTAGAAAGCGAACACGTGCTTACTTCATTCTTTCAAGTGGGTGAAAGTAAAATAGAACTGCTTCAAGCTACATCGTCCGACAGCGCCATTGCCAAGTACCTCGAAAAAAACAAAGAAGGCATTCATCACATCGCGTTTGATGTGCAAGATATTCATGCCGAAATAGACCGTTTGAAAGCAAAAGGATATGCGATGATACACGAGGTTCCGAAAGAAGGAGCCGATGGTAAAATCATCGCCTTCATGCACCCGAAATCGAGCAACGGTGTGCTCGTTGAACTCTGTCAGGACCGCCCTTCAAATTAAAACTCTACTTTCTTTTCTTCCACTTCATTTTGCGCGCATCCGGACCAAACAAATCGTTGGTCTCATGCTTGCCTCCTTTCGATAAATCAACATTACGTCCGGGTTGATTTTCGCACTGCCTGTTGGGCTGTTTGCTCAGCCATTGTATTCGCAACGTAATAAGCACCGGGCGGTATCGTCCGTTGAAATAAGGCAGGGTTGCCTTCATGCCCTCCCAGCGGTTTACATTGAGCAGTGGCACTTCTATCATCGGCAAAATGAAAATGCCGGGCTCAGGCTTCCATCCAAATCCCAATCGATAATGCGCTTGCACAGGCAATGTGGGTGGATATTGCCATACTGCGCCAGGAACGCCGCTGCCTCCACGATCGCCAAACAAACGGAAGTCAACGTTTACTCCCAACGAATTTTGAATCCACACACGATTATTAAGCATGAGCACGTTGCTCAGGTTTCCAAATGCACTTAGATAGCTATCCGAAAAAGATGCATACGAGGTATACGGAGCAAAAGAGCCATCGGTGCGAACAACTCCGGCAAACTCCTCCGTGCCGCGCAGCATTTTATAACCCAAGCCATAATCGACATGATCGATTGGGCCTCTGCTCTTCCAAAAATGGTGACGCCCCACTTGCACACACAATCCATTCTGACCGTCGCGTGTGAAATCACCATTAAACAAGGTGTCGTCAGCTGCATCATATCCGATGAGCTGCTCGTTGCGCGGAAAGGGCAATGTAAATGCTAAGCCAGGCGCAACAAACCATCCCGAACTTTTGAATTCACCACCCGGGACATACAGTGCGCGCTGCTCTCGCTGTGCGCGAAGGTTCAACGAACAAAAAAACAGGAAAAAAATAACGACCCGATATTGCATAGAGCCAAGCTAACGCAACCCCAACACAATGAAGTATAGCGTGGAGCGATTTTTAACAACCGCTACTTGTGAATGTCGATCAGACTGAGCATGCGTTGCTCGACCTCAGATGAGTCCCACTTGCTTTCGATATCTTCCAGATTCATGACCTGATCCATAATCTTCTGTTGACGATAACCGTTTTGCAACGCCTCCTGATAAGGTGTGTGCGAAAAGGAAACCTGTTCGTAGAGCGACTTCCACAACTGGGGATGATTCGCACTGAAACGGCCTTCAATGCGTTTCTGCAAAAGGAAATCCTTATCGGCAGTTTTGTCGCGCATTTCGATGTAGTTGTTCAATGCCAACTCCAAAATAGCATCACCTGCCGGCTTGCGCAAACGAGTGTACTCAGGCATTACTTTCTCGAAATCTTCGTTGTACTGCGATAGCAATTCATTGAGATACGTGCAATCTTCAAATCCGGCATTCATGCCTTGGCCGTAGAAGGGCACAATAGCATGAGCGGCATCGCCCATGAGGCAAACCGAGTCTTTATAATGCCATGGATAGCACTTGGTCATGACCAGGCTAGCGTCCGGATTTGCGAAGAAATCTTCCACTAGTTCCGGCATCATCGTTACGGCGTCGGCAAAATGCTGATTGAAGAAACCCCTTACTGCATCCGGCGTTTTCAAGTTAGCCAGTGAATGCTCGCCTTCAAACGGTATGAACAACGTGCAAGTGAAAGAGCCATCCACGTTGGGCAACGCAATCATCATGTACTCGCCGCGCGGCCATATGTGCAGGCAATTACTATCCAACCGGTGCGTGCCATCGGCATTGGCCGGAATCTCGAGTTCCTTATATCCGTGATCGAGATAGGTTTGCGAGTAGTCGTAACGGTCTAAACGAGTAAGGCGCGTTCTTACAGCACTAAAGGCTCCATCAGTACCAAAAATCTGATCGAACGATTCGCGCACTTCTTCACCCGATTCTTCATCGTGAAAAACGACTGTGTTGTTTTCCAGATTCACATCCTTGCAACGATGCTTAAATACAAGCTCTACATTCTGATGCTCCGAAGCACATTGCATGAGGGTTTGGTTGAGTATCCCGCGCGACACACTGTAGATAGCTTGACCTTCTTTGCCGTATGGTTGATAAGTTAGTTTGCCATCCACCGCGTGCATCATACGGCCATGCATTGGAATTGCCACCTTGCGAATGATGTCAGCAACGCCGGCGCCTTCCAACCCTTTCCATCCGCGGTCGCTCAATGCAAGGTTGATGCTCTTGCCCTGCACAATTTTCAGTTTGCGTATGTCCGGTCGACGGTCAAAAACCTTAACCTGATAACCGCGCTTGGCCATGTAAACAGCCCACAAGCTGCCCACCAATCCTGCGCCTACGATAGCTACTCTCTTGTTATTCATTGCTGATTCGATTCTAACTACTTCACTTTTTCCAACGCTTGGCGTAAATCTTCTATTAGGTCTTCGATGTCTTCAACGCCAACACTCAGGCGAAGAAGTGAATCAACCAAGCCGGTCTTCATGCGTTCCTCACGTGGTATCGAAGCGTGCGTCATCGAAGCCGGATGCCCAACGAGCGACTCTACACCGCCCAATGATTCGGCCAGCGAAAAAACACACAACGCTTGCGCAAGTTCACTGGCATCGTCAAACGAATCGCTCTTCAAGGTAAACGATATCATTCCTCCGAAATCACGCATTTGACGTTTTGCTACTTCGTGATTGGGATGATCCGTGAAACCAGGCCAGTATACTTTACCCACCTTCGGATGTGCGCGCAGAAATTCTGCCACTGCCTTACCATTTTCGCAATGAGCACGCATGCGCAAATGCAACGTCTTCAAACCGCGCAACACCAAAAAGGAATCTTGTGGACCAGGTACCGGACCGCATGAGTTCGTAATAAAGGCAAGCTGATCGTAGAGCTCTTTGCTGTTGGTCATGAGCGCGCCCATCACCACATCGCTGTGACCGCCCAAATACTTTGTTGCGCTGTGCATAACAATATCGGCTCCCAAATCGAGCGGGTTCTGCAAATACGGCGAAGCAAACGTATTGTCGACCACCGACCATATACCCAGGCGCTTTGCCATGGCTGTATAGTGCGTTATATCAATAATCTTCATCATCGGATTGGTGGGAGTCTCAATCCAAATCATGCGGGTCTTGGCGTTTACACATGCTTCCACTGCCGCGAAATCATGCATGTCGACAAAATGAAAACGAATACCCATCTTCTCGAACACCTTCGTGAACAAACGATAGGTACCACCGTACAAATCGTCGGTTGCGATTACCTCATCGCCCGGTGAGAGTAATTTTATTATGGTATCTACCGCACCCATTCCACTGCTGAAACACAGGCAATGCTCGGCATTCTCTAAAGCTGCAAGGCAACTCTCGAGTGCTGTGCGCGTGGGATTCTTTCCGCGAGCATAGGCATAGCCCTTGTGCTTAGCAGGAGCCTCTTGAACGTAGGTAGAGGTTTGGTAGATAGGAGTCATAATGGCTCCTGTGGTGGGGTCAGGTTCTTGACCGGCGTGAATCGCCTTGGTACCGAATTTCATGCAATTAGAATTTGCCGCAAGTAACAACAAAAAAGGCTTAACTCTTTTTGCGCGCGCTACCCAATCGATCGGGATTAGCAGTTAGAAAAGACTTCCATCCGGAATAGGATTTACCGGTGGCCAATGCACTGCTGCTTTGATAAAAATGACAGACTGCAGCCGCCAACCCGTCGGTAGCATCCAATTTCTCGGGCATATCCGCATCAGCAATTTGCAATACACGCTGCAACATGGCCGCTACCTGCTCCTTTGATGCAGCTCCATTGCCGGTAATACTTTGTTTGATCTTTCGCGGAGCGTATTCTGTGACAGGTATTTG
This sequence comes from Chryseobacterium gleum, assembly GCA_945862415.1. Classification (GTDB taxonomy): domain Bacteria; phylum Bacteroidota; class Bacteroidia; order Flavobacteriales_D; family Sanyastnellaceae; genus JAIBBG01. The sequence goes on from CAMAYP010000011.1 coordinate 22,815, forward strand.
ACGGCTTAGGGCGGCCGCTATAGCAACGCCTTGCGCCCTTCCCAACTTCAACATCGATTGCACGTTCTTCCCGAAAAACGGCGCCTCAATTGCCAACTCGTCGGGGTGAAACCCATCGATGAGTTCAATACACCGCTCAAATATTTTCTGCAATTTCAGGTGATGATCTTCAATCTTATCGAGTCGCAACACACCCAATGCAACCAGCTTCATTTGCTTGCCCTGAACCTCAATGATACCGTAACCTAAAATGGATGTACCCGGGTCAATTCCTAAAATGATGCGCTCGTTGGCCAATTGCTCTTTTCTTTGATGCCGTAAAGCTATGATAGTTCTGCTCTTTGCCGCCGGATTGCTCTTTCTTCTCTATGCACTGTGGTTGCTGAGGATGATTGCGCATTGGTACAAGCCACAGCAGGTGCCTGCGTGTGTATTCGCAGCTCACCATTTAACCATCGTACTTCCATTCCGCAACGAAGCAGAGCACCTTCCCAATCTGCTACATACACTATCGAGGCAGTCCGCTGAAACCCCCGGTGCTGCCATCGTGCTGGTAGACGATCACAGCACCGACGATTCGCTTGCCATTGCTCTTGCCTTTAAAAACGAAAACGTGACCGTGTTGGAGCAAAGCCTTACCCATGGCAAAAAGCAGGGCGTCGATCTAGCCATGCAGCACGTGGTAACCGAATGGGTCGTTACACTCGACGCCGACATTCAACCTTGTGATGGGTGGCTTCAACGAATTGCCTCCTGGACAAAAAACAACACCAACGATTTACTCATTCTGCCCCTTCACATTGGCCCCGGTAAAAACACAATAGGCCGTTTGCAGGAAGTGGAATTCGCGAGTGTAATGGGCATTACCGGCGGCATGGCCATGGCCGGTCAGCCCATTTTATGCAACGGAGGCAATTTGTGCTTTCGCAAAGAAGCTTACGAACGTGTGCGAGCAACACGCACCGACATGCATATTACAAGCGGTGACGACGTGTTTTTATTGAATGCGTTGAAACCCTTCGGGAAGGTAGTTTGGGTGCACGATTCTCTTGTACGCGTTTCGACAGACCCACAACCCACTTGGCAGCGTTTCACCTCACAACGCTTGCGATGGATGGGCAAAGCGGGCTTCATTCGCGACCCTTGGTTGCAGGCCACTGCATGGCTCTCGTTTCTTGTAAACGCGACCTTCCTATTGGGCATGTTTGCGCTTTTCACGGGCACTGTTTCGGTTGAAATCTTTGCCGCGTTTGCCTGCATCAAAATCACACTCGATGGCTGGCTTATTCTTCGGGTGGGCAGATGGCTGTGCATAAAACAGCTGAAGAGATTTTACCTCGTGCTCATTTTTCTATATCCCATCTATGCAACTTTGTTCCCGTTGATGAGCCAATTTGTAAAACCATCGTGGAAGGGAAGAACAACAACCAACCGTTAGCGCATCGCTCGCCCGCGCAAATCGCATGGAAACGATTTCGATCGAATCCACCTGCCATGGCGGGGCTACTTTTTATTGCGCTCGTAGCCTTGGTATCTGCACTCGGTTCCTTCATTCGGCCGGACTCCACCCCCGATGCCAACGACCAATCGCTTGTGCTCAGCCGACTCAAACCGGGAAGCAGCGTAACTGAGATTCGCCTCGAAAACAACACGCCTGAAGTGAGCATTTGGCGCGAATGGCTGGACGGAGGAAAAGCAAAAAATCATCTAGCCATTCCTGTTGACAGCATATCATGCAGCACCGACTCCATCACCTATTGGATGAAGGAGCAAGCGAACAACAACGGAGTAACGATCGCTAATGGTGATCTGATGAAGCATTCGGATGGCGACTATCTTTTTCGCAGAACGTTTTACTTGGGCACGGATAAATACGGCCGCGACCTGCTTTCACGCCTAATGGCCGGGGCCCTTATTTCGCTTGCCGTGGGCAGCATTGCCGTAATCATTTCATTGCTCGTGGGGCTCACGCTCGGATTATTGGCCGGCTACTACCGAGGATGGGTCGACCAGCTCATTATGTGGTTCACGAATGTGATTTGGGCAGTGCCCACACTCATTTTGGTTATGGCCATCACCTTTGCATTCGGTACCGGTTTCTGGAAGGTCTTTCTTGCGGTTGGACTTACCATGTGGGTGGAAGTAGCTCGCATTGCACGAGGGCAAGTGCTCAGTATTCGCGAAAAGGAATACATTGAAGCCGCACGTGCACTTGGCTTTTCAGAGATGCGCATCATTTTCAAACATGTGCTTCCCAATATACTCTCCCCCATTATCGTCATTTCAGCCGCCAACTTTGCCTCAGCCATTCTCATTGAAGCCGGCCTAAGCTTTCTAGGGCTGGGCGCTCAAATTCCCACGCCAAGCTGGGGCAACATGATTCGCGAACACTATGCCTACATCACAACCGATTTGGCATACCTGGCCATAGTGCCCGGTTTTATGATAATGCTCCTGGTGCTGGCATTCATGATGGTTGGCAATGGATTGCGCGATGCACTCGATGTGCGTGAGTAATCACGAATTCTCTTTTACTTTCGCAGCTATGGAAAAAAATGCACGCATCTACGTGGCCGGTCACCGCGGCATGGTGGGAAGCGCCATTGTGCGCCAACTGGAGCAACAAGGCTATAGCAACATCATTACGCGCACCTCGTCGCAGCTCGACCTTCGCAACCAACAGGCTGTGCGGGAGTTTTTCGCCGAAACAAAACCGGAATATGTGTTTCTGGCCGCCGCCAAAGTGGGTGGTATTCATGCAAACAACGTTTACAGAGCCGAGTTCCTCTATGACAACCTCATGATTGAGGCCAACATCATCGATGCAGCTCATCGCAACAACTGCAATAAGCTGCTGTTTCTAGGCTCATCGTGCATCTATCCTAAGATGGCGGCGCAACCGTTGAAAGAAGAAAGCTTGCTCGCCGGTTTTCTCGAACCCACCAACGAGCCTTACGCCATCGCAAAAATTGCAGGCATTAAATTGTGTGAAGCATACCGCGACCAATACGGTTGCAACTTCATTTCGGCCATGCCAACCAACCTCTACGGACCCAACGACAATTACGACCTCAACAATTCGCACGTATTACCTGCGCTCATACGTAAGTTTCATACAGCCAAAGTGCAGGAAGACAATGAAGTGGAAGTGTGGGGCACGGGCTCACCGCTGCGAGAATTTTTGCACGTCGACGATTTGGCGGAAGCGTGCATGCACCTCATGCTTCACTACAACGAAAAGCTGTTCGTCAACATAGGTACGGGAGAAGATCTTTCCATCAAAGCACTCGCTGAAATGGTGAAAGAAATAACAGGCTTCCAGGGAAACATCCGATGGAACACCGAGAAGCCCGACGGCACTCCGCGAAAGCTCATGGATGTATCGCGCATCAACCAAGCCGGGTGGAAGCACCGTATTGCATTACACGATGGAATTACATCAGTCTACGAAGATTTCAAAACGAAAGAACTTGCAGAGCTGCGCGCTAAATGAGCCGCTCCCATGTCATATTCTGCATAGTCATTTGCTGTATTGCAACCGCGCACAACGCCTTAGCGCAGCAACCGAGTATTCCATTGCAACGGCTGTGGTTGTTGGAAGGTGAGCGCCTTGCGCTGAAAAACGACAGCACAGCCATCCACTTGGGCGAAAAACCTTGGATTGCAAAAAGGACGATTGGAACAGATGAACTCACATGGATAGATAGCAAAAAGAACTACTCGAAAGTGGGTGCAAAACTTTTTCGCGATCATGCAGTCGATATTCGGGGGGAAGACTATCGCATCACACTCGACCCACTCTTCGACATAACGTTAGGCCGCGACGTTGCAGATACCGGTGGCGTTCAATCGGCCAACCTGATGTTCAATCAACGCGGCATCCAACTCATGGGCGACATTGGTTCGAAGTTGAGTTTTCAGAGTGCGTTTTTCGAAACGCAAACACTCGCACCCGACTACATCCGTCGCATGCACGATGCCTCCGGCGTTTACCCATCTTATGGTCGAACGAAAGCGTTTGGTGAACGCGGCTACGACTTCGCAATGGCCACCAGTTTGATCACATTCGCACCTACTCAGTCGGTTACATTGCAGATGGGTCAAGGGCGACAGTTCTATGGGCATGGGTATCGATCCATACTTTGGAGTGATGCCTCATTCGTCTATCCATTTGCCAAGGCAAGCTTCGAGCTTTGGAACGGAAAAATTCGCTACAGCACGATGTACGCAGAGCTTCGTACACTCGAGCGACTGCCCAAAGGAGAAGTACCCGAATCGCTTTTCAAACCCAAATCAGCAAGTGTTCATTACCTGAGTATCGCACCTCATCCGAATGTTGAAATTGGAATTTTCGAAAGCACCATCTGGAATCGCTTCGATAGCACCGGCACACATCCACCCGCTGCTTGGGCTGCCATTCCGCTGATTGGCTTGCACAGTGCAGCTGTGGGGCTTGATCAAGAAGACAACAGCATGCTTGGACTCAACCTGCGATTTTCTCCGGGCAAAAAAGTCAAGTTGTATGGGCAGCTGGCCATCGACCAATGGCCGTCGCGCCGCATCGGATGGCAGCTAGGCATGCAACTGTATGACATTGCTACCCCCGGTTTACACGCTCAACTGGAGTTCAATCATACGGGTGATTATTTCTATGCAAGCACGTACCCGCTTCAAAGCGTATCGCACGCCAACCAACCGCTGGGCCATCCGGGTGGTAGTGCGCTCAACGAACAACTGCTCATTATCAACTACCGAAAACAACGATGGATGGCAGAGGCGCGCGTGAATCGCATGATTCAGAGTGGTGGCCCACAAGGTGATTTCACAGGCAATCCGGATGAAATATTTCTGGCCTTCGCAGCATGGGGTGTTCGCGATCTATACCAGGCATCGGCGTCACTCTCCTGGATTGTGCAACCGCAAACGTGCACAAGCCTATGTATAGGAATGACCTGGCGGCAGGAGTCGATTTCACAGATTATTGCGCCACTGTTGACCCCCGAAACCCAATACATTTGGTTCGGATTGAAAACGAACATAATGAACTCCTACTCCGATTTCTGATCAAAACGGAATGGACAAGGAATTGACTACTTTCGCGCTAACCAACTACCAAATCAACTAACGTCGTGTCAGAGATTTTACGTGAGCTAATCGGATCATTCAGCACTGCATTCTTTTTGGTGCTTTTAGCGACCCCCTCCCTCATTAAGGTAGCCAAACTCAAACACCTGGTCGACGAACCGGGCGATGCACGCAAGCTGCATCGCAGATCTGTTCCCACGATAGGAGGCATCATGATTTTCGCGGGGACCATCATTGGCTATTGCCTATGGTTTCCCTCTAAAGAAGGTTGGATTCTGGGAAATAATTATTTCCCAATTGAAGCGCTCAACGAATTCAAATACCTCGTTGCCTGCATGTTCATATTGTTTTTCCTGGGTTTGAAAGACGACATCATCGGCGTTTCACCCGCCAAAAAATTGCTGGTGCACATACTTATAGGGTTTATTCTCGTTTACGTGGCCGACATCCGTATTACACAATTCTGGGGTCTATTTGGCGTAGACGCTTTACCTTACTGGTTGAGCCTCACGTTGTCAATGTTCGTATACATCGTGATTGTGAATGCCATCAATTTGATTGACGGTGTCGACGGATTGGCAGCCGGATTCGGATTCATTGCCAGCATGGCTTTTTCCTATTGGTTCTTTAAAACGGGCGACCAGCCGTTGGCATTATTGGCCATCGGGTTAGCGGGTGCACTGCTCGGATTTCTCGTCTATAATTTCCAACCCGCCAAGCTTTTTATGGGCGATTCAGGTTCGCTCATTATCGGACTCGTGCTTTTTGTACTCGCGGTAAAATTGATTGAATTTCCGGTGAGTCGCATGCTCGTGAACATGGAACCTGTGCCAAAGCCTGTTCTTACCATGGCTATACTGGCCTACCCGCTAGTCGACACCTTGCGCGTGTTCATATTGCGCGCAATGAAAGGACGATCGCCGTTTTCGGCTGATAAAAACCACATCCACCACAAGTTGCTGGCAATTGGGTTGAATCACCGTCAAACGTGCTTTGTGCTTTACAGCTTTTCCATAGGAATTATATTGCTCACCTTCCAAAGCCCGGCCTACTCACCCAATGTGAGCTTCCTGTTGGTAATGTCGATAGCAGTTCTCTCTCTTAACTCGGTCTTCTTATTCAAAAACAAACGATGATCAACTTGGTTGGCCACTAGACAGCATGGGAAAAATTCTTCTAATCGACGACGAACAATCTATTCGAAAAGCACTCAAAGAAATTCTCGAATACGAATCATTCGAAGTAACAGAAGCAGAAGACGGGCCGTCGGCTCTGAAGCTTGTCGAAAAGGAAACGTACGACTTGATTTTTTGCGATGTGAAGATGCCCCGCATGGATGGCGTTGAAGTGTTAAGCAAGCTGAAAGAAAAAGGAATCGAAACACCGGTAGTAATCATCACCGGACACGGCAACGTAGAAACTGCAGTTGAAACATTGAAAAAAGGCGCATACGATTTTATTCAAAAGCCGCTCGATCTCAATCGCATTTTAATCACGGTTCGCAATGCCTGCAACCAGGTTTCCCTCCAAAAGGAAACCAAAAGCCTTCGTAAAAAAATCGCCAAGGCACCGGCATTTCAAATAGTGGGTAAGAGCAACGCAATTGAAGAAATAAAAAAGCTAATAGATACGGTTGCTCCTACAGAAGCACGGGTGCTAATTACCGGCGGAAACGGGTCGGGCAAGGAACTCGTTGCGCGCCAACTACACGACAAAAGCGAGCGGGCTGCAGGACCGTTCATTGAGGTGAATTGCGCAGCAATACCCACAGAGCTTATCGAAAGCGAACTATTCGGGCACGAAAAGGGCTCCTTTACTTCGGCCATAAAAACACGTCAGGGCAAATTCGAATTGGCCGACGGCGGAACACTTTTCCTTGACGAGATTGGCGACATGTCGCTAGCCGCTCAAGCCAAAGTATTGAGAGCCCTGCAGGAAAGTAAAATCACTCGTGTGGGCGGCGACAAAGACTTCAAGGTGAACGTAAGGGTGTTTGCCGCTACCAACAAAGACCTGCGCAAAGAGATCGAAGCCGGTAATTTTCGCGAAGACTTATTTCATCGACTCTCCGTAATTGTGATTCGGGTTCCGTCGCTCAGCGAGCGAAAAGATGACATTCCATTACTGGCCGATCACTTCTTGAATCTCATTGCCGAAGACTACGGGCAACCTGTAAAAGAAATTTCTGCGGGCGCCTTGAAAGCCCTGCAAGAATTGAAGTGGACCGGCAACGTGCGCGAGTTCCGAAATGTGATGGAACGACTGGTGATATTATCGGGTAAATCGATTGACGAAAAACTCGTGAAAGCCTACGCTGTGCCCAATTTCGGCTAGAAGGATCGAGCATCGAAATAGCAACCGTTGTTCATATTCTACGGAATTTTTTCACGGCTGCGCCTTGTACCTTCGCGGGGTGAATACAGAAACGAATTTCCTTTCCGAACTCAACGATGCGCAGCGCGCTGCAGCCGCTCACATAAACGGCCCGCTGATGGTTATTGCCGGCGCCGGGTCAGGTAAAACACGCGTACTTACTTACCGCATAGCGCACCTCATTAACCAAGGTGTCGATCCCTTTCAAATTCTCTCGCTCACGTTTACGAATAAGGCGGCCAAAGAAATGAAATTGCGTATCGGCAAACTCGTGGGCGACCATGAAGCACGCAACATTTGGATGGGCACCTTCCACTCCATCTTCGCTCGCATTCTTCGCATCGAATGCGAACGCATCAACTACCCTCGCACTTTTTCCATCTACGATACAGCAGACTCTAAAAGCCTCATCAAAGACATCATTAAAGAGATGGGGCTCGACGATAAAATTTACAAACCGGGCGTCGTATACAACCGTATTTCTTCGAGCAAAAACAACCTCATCTCTGCAGCAGATTATTTGAACGATGTGGAAATTCAAGCCGAAGACCGCACCACCGGAAAACCACAGATGGGCGAAATATACAAGGCGTATAACCTGCGTCTATTCAAAGCAGGAGCAATGGATTTCGATGACTTGTTGTTCAAGACGAATGAGCTCCTGCGCGACTTCCCCGATGTGCTGCACAAATACCAGCACAAGTTTCAATACATCCTGGTCGACGAGTATCAAGATACCAACTTCTCGCAATACCTCATCATCAAACAACTCGGCGCTGCTTATGAAAACGTTTGCGTCGTGGGTGATGATGCGCAAAGTATTTATGCGTTTCGCGGTGCCAACATTCAGAATATTCTCAACTTCCGAAAAGACTATCCGGAATATGCGCTCTACAAACTGGAGCAAAATTACCGCAGCACGAAAGTGATTGTTGAGGCGGCCAATTCGATTATTTCGAAAAACAAGGATCAAATTAAAAAGTCGGTCTGGACCGCCAACGAAGAGGGCTCGCGCATCAAAGTGCACAAAGCGCTTACCGATAATGACGAAGGAAATTTCGTCGCCAATCAGATTTTCAGCATCCGCGCCGAAACCGCCGCTGACCCATCGCATTTTGCTATTCTCTACCGCACCAATGCGCAAAGCCGCTCATTTGAAGAAGCATTGCGCAAGCTGAATATCCCTTACAAGATTTTTGGTGGATTGAGCTTCTATCAGCGCAAAGAAGTGAAAGACCTCGTGGCCTATTACCGCCTCGTGTGCAACCCCAATGACGAGGAATCGCTCAAGCGTGTCATCAACTACCCCAAGCGTGGCATTGGCGACACCACCATCAACAAACTGGTTGTTGGAGCGGCCGAAAGAGAAATCAGCATTTGGGAAATGATTGGCCGTGCGCATGAGGTAGGACTGAGCGGCGCCACCATGCACAAGGTGAATGACTTCGTATTGCTCATTCGCAGTTTTGCAGTGCAACTCGAAGCGAAAAACGCATACGACATCGGGCATCAAATCGCTTCTGAATCGGGACTTTTGAAAGACCTGTACAGCGACCGCACGCCTGAAGGTGTGGCGCGTTATGAAAACATTCAGGAGTTGCTCAACGGTATGAAAGAATTCTCCGACAAGCAAGACCCTGAATTCCCGGATCGTTTGCAGGGCCTCGGCGACTTCCTCGTTGATATCGCGTTGCTCACCGATGCCGATAGCGACGACAAAAGCGACGAAGGCAAAGTATCGCTCATGTCTATACACGCCGCGAAAGGATTGGAGTTCCCGTACGTCAACATCGTGGGTTTGGAAGAACAACTCTTCCCTTCTCAAATGAGCATCAACTCGCGCGAGGAACTAGAGGAAGAGCGCCGATTGTTTTACGTTGCGCTTACCCGAGCTGAGAAAAAAGCAACACTCAGTTATGCACTAAGCCGTTACCGCTGGGGCCAATTACAATACTGCGAAGCCTCGCGCTTCATTGAAGAAATCGACGAGCAATACCTCGAGTTACCATCACCGGAGCGCACACCCATGGCTACCAAGCCAATTGATTTCCGTTCGGAGCGAGGTAACTTCTTCAAAAAATCCGCAGCGCCCGAAAGGCCTGCTCGTCCGGTTGAACGCACACCCGAACCGTCAACACCGGTGGCACCTCCGGCCGGATTCAAAAAAATAACGATAGCCGCGCCAAAACTGCCACTCGGCGGTGAGTTCGCACAACCGGGCGATTTGGACGTTGGCTCTGAAGTAATCCACGAAAAATTCGGCAAAGGAAAAGTGCTCAACCTCGAAGGCGAAATGCCCGACGTGAAAGCAACAATTTTCTTCCCCTCTGCCGGACAGAAGCAATTGTTGCTCAAATTCGCCAAACTAAAATTAGCCTAGTACATGTCATTCTTCCGATCACTGCAGCAATTGCGCATTCACAACCATAAAGGTGTGGCCGTGCTTATCGATCCGGATAAGATGAAGGAAGAAAGCAGGGTTAAGGCCATTGCCGAGTTGATACAACATGCCGAAGTAAGTGCAGTATTTATTGGTGGAAGCCTCATGGTGAGCGACCATTTTCAGCAATGTGTGAAGTGGGCGAAAAAACACATCAAAGCCCCAATTGTAATTTTTCCGGGAAGCCCCGATCAAATCAGCGAACAAGCTGATGCGCTGTTGCTGCTCTCACTCATATCAGGAAGAAATCCCGAACTGCTCATTGGCAACCATGTGCAAGCAGCACCGCGTTTGGTTAAATCACAACTCGAAATTATAAGCACGGGCTACATGCTGATCGACTGTGGCAAATCTACCACCGCTTCCTATATCAGCCAAACGTATCCTATACCATACAACAAGCCTGAAATAGCTGCCGTCACTGCCATTGCCGGTGAAATGATCGGCATGAAGTGCATGTACCTCGATGGTGGCAGCGGCGCTGAAATGCCCGTATCACCTGCAATGATTCAAGCCGTGCGTCAGGCGGTGGCTACTCCCATTATTGTGGGTGGAGGCATACGCCACGAAGACGAGGCCCGCGAGGCATTCATGGCCGGAGCCGACTTGGTAGTGGTTGGAACTGCTATCGAAGAAAATCCTGATATGCTCTTTGCACTTTCCAATGCATCGTTATCGCTCCGATAAACCATCGTCATGATAAAAAGACCTTTCAACCTCACCCAATGGATAGCCGACAACCGCGACTTGCTCAAGCCACCGGTTGGCAACAAAAACCTCTATCACGAGTCGGGCGATTATGTGGTGATGATTGTTGGCGGGCCAAACGCTCGCAAAGATTATCACCTCAACGAAACGGAAGAGCTCTTCTTTCAGCTCGAAGGAAACATCGTAGTTGGGATACAGGAGGATGGAAAAGCGGTCGACATTGAAATCAAGGAAGGCGAAATGTTTTTGCTTCCCGCCAATGTTCCGCACCAGCCTCGTCGTGGTGAAAACACAGTAGGGCTTGTGATTGAATGCAAGCGCGCCGACCGC